>JAZNVK010000155.1:0-5432 GCA_045592805.1 Faecousia sp. | reverse complement strand
AGTGGGAGGCGGGCCTTGAGAGGTGGGCTACGCCGAAGCGACATAGCTTCGATTCCATTATATGCGTTATGAAGCGCCGTGTCAAGAGATATCTCACAGTGCACCGGAATAACAATATCACGCAGGACATCGTCAGCTCATACGGATCAGATCCGAAGTCTAACTTCCTGCGTGATATTGTTATATTGATTTTACCACATTTTCATTCCGGAGTCAAGCTGCTTGAAAACTACCGTAAGACTCTTGCAAATATCAATGCAAAAATACCAAGATTTCTGCAGTACGACACGCTGATCGCGTTCGCCATGCTGAGCATGGTGCCATTCGTATAACGTCGAAGTCAGTGACGGGCTCTGCAAAAATCTCGATACTAATAACATTATAGCACGCCTAATGAGCACTGTCAAGAGAGCTGTCATGCATTTCTTGATATCGGTAGAAGACAAAGTGACACGGACGATCAGGTGAATGACGAATAGTGAATGGCGAATGATGGAGGTATGGGCTTCGCCCATGGATTTAAATAGATCAGTGTAACCAAACCGAAACTGCTCTGCGATTCACCAAAGTCAAACAGAAATATGTCGAACAGTTTGCCGCAGCCAAAGCCACCCGTATCGGGAGGATTTTCAGGCTATGAGTAAGGCATCAAATTACGCATTGTCATTGCGAGGCCACCCTGTGGCCGTGGCAATCCGCATCCTTAAAAACTTCCGATTTTATGCTAAATTCCCATATATTCAAAACATTTAGGGGAACGGATTGCCACGTCGGGCTTACGCCCTCCTCGCAATGACATGGCTTTTCGGTAGACTATTCCTCTATTGAAAAAATGGATTTAGGTGGAAGCCAACAGACCGATAAACATCTATTTGACGGCGGTGCAGCGGGCGCACACGTGGGTTCGCCCCTACGAGGTTCGACGGTGGTACGGTGTGATTCGGTTGTACCACGGGCGATTAATAATCACCCCTACGAATTCTAACCGTGGCGCAGTAGGTTTCGGTACGCCCTGTGGTCGCACTATTGTATCACTTTTTGCGGATGGTATGATGTGAGGCGAGTCGTCTTCGTGCTTTGGCATAATTACGATATGTACTTTCAATACAGTATCTCTTCCGATCTGAGAAGGTAAGCCAAAGAACGGAATTTCCTACACGTGTGGCATATTCAACTGCGTCTACCAGCTGTATGTAACTGTATTTTCTGCGGAAAAACAGCTTTTTGATTGTTACCTCTTTATTGGTCAGGGAGATGCCCCACGATGCATAGTAGGACAGGGACAGTGCTTCAAACAGAATTGCAGGCAACAATATGCAGGTAACGATCCAGTTCCCACTAATAAAGAAGAGAATCGCATCGATAATTAATGTAAACAAGAGCAGTATTGCAAAAAGGATGGTTTCTCGCAGCCGGGTTACAGTGATGCATTTGTCGTTTCTTTCTTTGTCCATTCGGACATCACCTCCGGGATTTTGGTTGTTTGTGCGCAATGAAAGATACAGTGAAATCTCTGTGCGTGGTACGCTTCTGCAGAGCTGCGCCCTGTATGAAGGACCATGTGAGAATTTACATATTCAGCTTAGCACAGTAAAATATAAATGTCAATATGACAGTGCGGCAGGAGCAGATGATGCCAGGAGTAGGGCGTCACAGGAAAGTGTAACAGATCAACAAGCATCTGCTTTTCGGTTCTGCCTCGGGCGATTGATAATCGCCCCTACGGTTTTTGACGGTGGTGCGGCTGGTTTCGGCGCGCGCGGTGGTCGCGCCCTACGGTGCGGGGCTGGGGTTGGATCACAGGAGGGTGAAGCGGTTTTTTTCGCAGCTTAGGATGCCCTGTTTTTTTAGCTTGCCAATCTCGGTGGACAGGCCGCTGCGGTCTACTTCCAGGTAGTCGGCCAGGGCCTGGCGGTCGTAGGGGATGGTGAAGGTGGAGGAATTATGGAGCTTTGCCTGCTGGGACAGGTAGGCCATGAGCTTCTCGGCGGTGGTGCGCTGAGAGGTGATCTGGATTTTCTGATGCAGTAGCAGGTTTTTATCTGCCACCAGCCGCAGGAGATTGTAGATTACCCGATTATGAAACTCGCATACATTGGAGCAGCAGGTGGTGATGCGGCGGCTGTCTAAGAGCAGCAGACGGCTGTCCTCCTCGGCACTGACAGTGACGGGCAGGCTCTGAGCATGGGAGAAGGCATAGGTCTCCCCAAAGAGCTGGCCGGGCAGCACCTGGCCGAAGATGCTGCGGTTGCCGAAATAGTCCTCCCGCAGGAGCAGAAGCTTGCCCTCCAGGACGATGCCCACCCGAACCGCCTGATCTCCCTCGGAAAATACATTCTGCCCTTTTTTCACGTTCATGGGTACAGCGCCCAGGCAGCCCAGCATACCCAACAGATCTGCCTCGCGGATGCCCTCAAAGAGGGGGCAGGCTCGCAAAATCGGTAAATTTTCTCGCATTTTCTTCCTCCCGTGTTGAAAATTCAACATACATTCTATCCACAGTATAGTATGATATGCCCAGAAAGTCAAGAACAAGGAGGTATGAAGTATGATGATGGACGGCTGCCAGGGCAAGCCCCGTACACCCACGATCCACGAGAAGGTCTGCCCCAACTGCGGAAGTATTATTGAGATCTTTTCCATTGATACCGAGGTCGCCTGTGAGAACTGCGGCTTTATTGCCTATAACGATACCTTAAGCTGTGTGCAGTGGTGCAAATACGCAAGAAAGTGCGTAGGCGACGAGATGTACGAGCATATGATGCAGATCGCTGAGATGCAAAAGCGTAAGAAAAAAGAGGAGGGAAAAGCATCATGATCCGAAGAATTATTACCATTGACGAAGATAAGTGCGTAGGCTGCGGTCTCTGCGCTGAAGCCTGCCACGAGGGTGCCATCGGCATGGTGAACGGCAAGGCCAAGCTCTTACGGGAGGACTACTGCGACGGTCTGGGCGACTGTCTGCCCGCCTGCCCGGTGGATGCCATCTCCTTTGTAGAGCGGGAGGTGCCTGCCTATGACGAGGAGGCGGTGAAGAAGGCCAAAATGCAGAAAGAGGGCGCTACCCTCCCCTGTGGCTGCCCCGGCACGCAGAGTAAATCCCTGGGGCGGACAGAAGCACCCGCCGCTGCCGCTCCTGTCAGCAGCCAGCTGCAGCAGTGGCCGGTGCAGATCAAGCTGGTGCCGGTGAACGCCCCCTATTTTGACGGGGCAAATCTGCTGATCGCCGCCGATTGCACCGCCTATGCCTACGGCAATTTTCATCAGGATTTTATCCGCAACCGTATCACCCTCATTGGCTGTCCCAAGCTGGATCAGGGGGATTATACGGAGAAGCTGACGGCCATTATTGCCAACAACAACATTAAGAGCGTAACCGTAGTCCGCATGGAGGTTCCCTGCTGCGGCGGTATTGAGTTCGCAGCCAAGCGTGCCATTCAGGCCAGCGGTAAGTTCCTGCCCTGGCAGGTGGTGACCATCGGTCTGGACGGCAGAATTCTGGAAGATTAAGCTTCTGGGGCGTACTTCGGTGCGCCCCAATTGATTTTCCCATTTGACATACAGCCAAAAATTAGGTATAGTATAGAGTGGGAAAGGAGGGAGCGGAAGTGAGTATTTCCAACTATTTCCCTATCTGGGACAAGCTCTCCGGGCAGCAACGAAGCAAAATTGAAGAGGTCGCCACCTTCCGGAAGGTCAAAGGAGGCACGGTGCTCCACGACGGCAGCCCCAACTGTCTGGGTATGCTGCTGGTGCGCAGCGGACAGCTGCGAGCCTACATTCTATCGGAAGAGGGTCGGGAGATCACCATCTGCCGTTTTTTGGAGATGGATATCTGCCTGTTCTCCGCCTCCTGCGTGATGCCCAATATGCAGTTTAATATCTGCATCGAGGCGGAAAAGGACAGCGAGGTCTGGATCATCCCCGCCTGCCTGTATAAAAATCTCATAGAGGAGTCCCTGCCCCTGGCCAACTACTCCCACAGCCTGATCAGCAACCACTTCTCTGAGCTGATGTGGCTCATGGAGCAGATCATGTGGAGGAGCTTTGACAAGCGGCTGGCGGATTTCCTGCTGGAAGAGAGCAGCCTGGAGGATTCCGACTCCCTGAAGATCACCCACGAGAAGATCGCTAACCACATGGGTACCGCCCGTGAGGTGGTCACCCGTATGCTGCGCTATTTCCAGAGCGAGGGCATGGTGAAGCTGACCCGTGGCTCCGTGGATCTGACAGACACAAAAAGATTACAGGCCCTTGCCAAGGCCTGACAGAAATAAAGGAGAACTTTTTATGACCATTACCAACGACATCCGCTATATCGGCGTCAACGACCATCAGGTAGACCTCTTTGAGGGGCAGTACGTGGTACCCAACGGCATGGCCTACAATTCTTACGCCATTATGGACGAGAAAATCGCCATTATGGACACAGTGGACAAGAATTTCACCCGGGAGTGGCTGGGCAATATTCAAACCGTGCTGGAGGGTCGCAAGCCCGACTATCTGGTGGTTCATCATATGGAGCCCGATCACTCTGCCAATATTGCCAACTTCCTGAATGTCTACCCCGAGGCCGTGGTGGTCTCCTCAGCCAAGGCATTCCAGATGATGAAGAATTTCTTCGGTCAGGACTACGCTGACCGCCGCATTGTGGTCGGTGAGTGCGACACCCTGTGCCTGGGCAAGCATACCTTGACCTTTGTCACTGCTCCCATGGTGCATTGGCCTGAGGTCATTGTGAGCTATGATTCCTATGATAAGGTGCTGTTCTCCGCTGACGGCTTCGGCAAGTTCGGCGCTCTGGATGCGGAAGAGGACTGGGCCTGCGAGGCACGGCGCTATTATATCGGTATCGTGGGCAAGTACGGCCCCCAGGTGCAGGCACTCTTAAAGAAGGCTGCCAAGCTGGATATCTCCGTCATCTGCCCTCTCCACGGCCCTGTGCTGAAGGAAAATCTGGGCTACTATCTGAACCTCTATGACATCTGGTCCTCCTACGGCGTGGAGAGTGAGGGCGTTATGATCGCTTACACCTCCGTCTACGGCAACACCAAGGCCGCCGTAGAACTGCTGGCGCAGAAGTTAGAGGAGAAGGGCTGCCCCAAGGTCGTGGTCAACGATCTGGCACGCTGTGACATGGCAGAGGCCGTGGAGGATGCCTTCCGCTACGGCAAGCTGGTGCTGGCTACCACCACCTATAATGCGGATATTTTCCCCTACATGAAAGAATTCATCCATCATCTCACGGAGCGCAACTACCAGAAGCGCACCGTCGGCCTTATGGAGAACGGCTCCTGGGCGCCCATGGCTGCCAAGGTCATGAGCAAGATGCTGGAGGGCAGCAAGGAGCTGAACATTGTCGGCGAGGTGAAGATCCTCTCCGCTCTCAGCGATGAGAGTATTGCTCAGATCGATGCACTGGCAGAGGCTCT
>JAZNVK010000154.1:0-3060 GCA_045592805.1 Faecousia sp. | reverse complement strand
TTCACCATTCGTTATTCACCAAATATAAATTTCCGTTTACAGGCGAAGAGCTTCGAATCCTTTTACTCCTTGCCGCAGGTGTCGGAGATGATATAGCGGGGACGATCTTTGATCTCCTCGTAGATATTGCCCACGTAGTAGCCGATGATGCCCAGACTGATCATGATCAGGCTGCCGATGAAGAGCAGGAGGATAATCACCGTGGTGAAGCCGCCCAGAGCCGTACCCATAAACTTCTGCACCAGGGCGATGATGCCCATGACCAGGGACACGATCAGGCAGAGAATACCCATGACCGTCACCAGATGCAGAGGCCAGGCGGTGAAGGCTGTGATATTGCTGACGGCGTACTTCATCAGAGACCAGGTGGACCACTTGGACTCCCCTGCCGTCCGCTCCCGCACCTCATAGGTGACCTCGGCGGTAGTGAAGCCCACCCAGCCGGACAGGGCACGGAAAAAGGCACGCTTCTCCCGCATGGTGAGAATCACGTCCACAGCCTTGCGATCCAGGAGTTTGAAGTCCGAGGCACGGGACATATCCACTCCCGTGGCCTTGCTGATGAGCTTATAGAAGGTCTTGGCGGAGACTTTATGCAGAAAGCTCTCCTTGCCACGGTCGGACTTCACGCCCTCGATGACCTGTACACCCTGCTCCCACAGGCGGTACATCTCCACCAGTTTCTCCGGCGGATGCTGCAGATCGCAGTCGATGACCGCAACGCAGTCCCCCTTGGATTGGGCAAGGCCGGCAAAAATTGCCGCCTCCTTGCCGAAGTTCCTGGAAAAATGCACGCCGCGAACGGTCAGATACTCCTGACCGGCCTCCTGTATTTTCGCCCACGTGGCATCCCTGGAGCCGTCATCCACAAAAATCAGTTCAAAGGGAATCTCTGCACGGGTCAAGATCCGTCCGATCTCCCTGGCAGCCACGGGAACCATTTCCTGTTCATTATAAGAAGGGATCACAACACTCAGCATTTTATCGCCCCCATTCATTTCTACTCTTTATTTTATCCCATTTTTTGCTTTTGTCAATCCGTCATTGCTGTTATTGAAAATTTGTGGTATACTAATTTTTGAATGAACAAAGGAGCGTGGTTTTTTATGAAAAAAGTACTGATGCTTGGTACCGGCGGTACCATCGCCTCGGATATTACAGGGAACTGCCTTGCACCGAAGCTGACAACAGAAGAGCTTCTGGCAGGTGTACCGGAGGTTTCGGAGCTGTGTAAGGTCACCTGTAAGCAGCTGTTTTCCATTGACTCCACCAATCTGACTCCCTCCCACTGGCTGCTGATCGCCGATGCCATTCGGGAGAATTTCAGCAAATACGACGGCTTTGTCATCTGCCACGGTACCGACACCATGGCTTACACTGCCGCCGCTCTGAGCTATCTGATCCAGTATTCCCCCAAGCCCATTGTCCTCACCGGCGCTCAGAAGCCCATGGTCTTTGAGAACACCGACTCCAAGACCAATTTAGCCGACGCCTTCCGTGTGGCGGCATCGGATCTCTGCGGCGTGATGATCGTGTTCAACGGCCGTGTGATTTTGGGTACTCGCGCCCGCAAGACCCACACCACCAGCCTGCAGGCTTTCTCCAGCATCAACTATCCCTCTTTGGCGGTGCTGCAGAACGGCTTTTTGATGGAATATATCCGTCCCACGGCCCTGCCTGCCCCCATTTTCTACAACAAGCTCAATCAGAAGGTGGGGCTGATGAAGATGATCCCCGGGGCGGACTGTGGCTTGCTCTCCTATCTGCTGGAAAACAACGATGCGGTCATCATCGAGAGCTACGGTGTAGGCGGTCTGCCCTCCTATCAGGGCAGCGGCTTC
This sequence comes from Faecousia sp., assembly GCA_045592805.1. Classification (GTDB taxonomy): domain Bacteria; phylum Bacillota; class Clostridia; order Oscillospirales; family Oscillospiraceae; genus JAZOXB01. The sequence goes on along the minus strand of JAZNVK010000154.1, from coordinate 1,219 downwards.
TTTGACGTGATCCGCTCTGCCGTAGAGCAGGGTAAGACCATTGTCATGACCACCCAGGTGCAGAACGAAGGCAGCAATCTGGCAGTATACGACGTGGGATTCCATCTGAAGAATGACCTGCAGCTGCTGGAAGCCTACGACATGACCACCGAGGCCGCTGTGGCAAAGCTCATGTGGATCCTGGCTCAGACCAATGATCCCAAGGAAATTCGCCGCCTGTTCTGCACGCCGGTTTCCCACGACCTGCTGTACCTGAAGGAGGAAGGCTGATGGATCGGGCGCTGTTGGAGGCGCAGCTGGCAGAGCTGCCCGTTGCCCAATATGAGTTTTTTGAAACGGCGGAGCTGGAATTCTCCCAGCGTATCCGCCTGGTCTGCGAAATGGAGTGCCCCCGTTACGGCAAGACCTGGGCCTGTCCTCCGGGTGTGGGCAGCGTGGAGGAGTGCAAGGCACGCTGCCTCAGCTATCCCCATGGGCTGCTGATCTCCAGCCTGACAGAGGTTTCCGACATTGCGGATATCGATGCCTGCCTTGCCACCCGTGGAGCACACGAAGCCCTGACCCACCAGGTCAGGGATCTGATGAAGGCGCAGGGGCTGGAGGTCTACGGGCTTTCCACAGAGTCCTGCGCCCTGTGCGAAAACTGCAGCTATCCCCAGGGGCCTTGCCGTCACAAGGACAAGATGCTCCCCTGTGTGGAGAGTCACGGCATCATCGTCACCGCCCTGGCAGAGAAGTATGGCGTGGTTTACGACTACGGCGGCAATATCGTCACCTGGTTTTCCCTGCTGCTGTACCGCTGAGGAAATACATAGTTGCCCTGACGGGCATGAATTGGGGCTGCGCCATGAATTGCCCTGACGGGCATGAATTGGGGCTTTGCCCCATGAATTGCAGCTGATGGCTGCATGAATTGCGGCGAATGCCGCATGATTTACCCTGTCGGGTATGAATTGCCTTCGGCACAGATTTGGAATATTTAGCCCGTCAAACAGAAATTTGTCGAACAGTTTGCCGCAACCAAAGGCTCCCGTATGAAGAGGATTTTCAGGCTATGAATCAGGTATCAAATACGCAATGTCATTGCGAGGCCACCTGTGGCCGTGGCAATCCGCATCCTTAAAAACTACCGTTTTTACACTAAATTCCCATATAATCGAAACATTTTTGGAACGGATTGCCACGTCGGGCTTACGCCCTCCTCGCAATGACATGGCTT
>JAZNVK010000153.1:0-4297 GCA_045592805.1 Faecousia sp. | reverse complement strand
GCACTGGCCACGGGAGAGCTGAAAAAATAATGGAGCCTCGTGAAAACAAGATGGGCGTCCTGCCCGTTGGCCGCCTGCTGGCGGGCATGGCCATTCCCATGATGATCTCCATGCTGTTTCAGGCCCTCTATAACGTGGTGGACAGTGTGTTCGTTGCCATGCTGAGTCAGGATGCCATGAACGCCGTCTCGCTGGCATTCCCCCTCCAGTCACTGATGATCGCGCTGGGCGGCGGTACCGGCGTGGGCATGAACGCCCTGCTGTCCCGTTCTTTGGGCGAAAAGAACCAGGCCGCTGCGGACCGGGCGGCCAACACCGGCATTTTCCTCTACCTGTGCAACGCGGTAGGCTTCTGCGTGGTAGGACTTCTGCTGGCCCGTCCCTTCTTCCTGGCACAGACGGAGAACATGGCCATTGTGAACTATGGTTCCAGCTATGTTCGAATCTGTCTCGGCCTGTCCTTTGGCCTGTTTACCCAGTTCTGCTGCGAGCGCCTGCTGCAGTCCACCGGCCGCACCGGCTACACCCTCATCACCCAGGGTACCGGCGCTGTGATCAACATCCTCTTAGACCCCCTCTTCATCTTCGGCTGGGGTCCCATCCCCCGTATGGAGGTGGCCGGCGCTGCGGTGGCTACGGTCATCGGCCAGTTTGTGGCATTCGTCCTTGCCCTGATCCTGAACCTGAAGAAGAACCCCGAGGTGCAGCTTTCCTTCAAGGGCTTCAAGCCCGACTGGAAGCTCTGCGGCAGAATTATGGGCATCGCCATCCCCTCTATTATTATGGTGGCCATCGGCTCTGTGATGTACTACCTCTTTAACATCATCCTCATGCGCTACGAGGCCGTGCAGGTTGGGCTGGGCGAGGATGCCACCGCCGTTTTCGGCGCCTATTTCAAGCTCCAGAGCTTCGTGTTCATGCCGGTCTTCGGCATCAACAATGCCGCCCTTGCCATTGCCGCCTATAACTACGGCGCACAGAAGCCCAAGCGCATTATGCAGACCATCCGCTGTGGCGCTGTGGGTGCCATGACCCTGATGCTCATCGGCATTACCATCTTCCAGCTCTTCCCGGAGCAGCTGCTGGGCTTCTTCAATGCCGACGACGGCATGAAGGAAGTGGGCATTCCCGCCCTGCGCACGTTGTGCCTGCCCTTTATCGCCGCCGGTCCCTGCATCATCTTCAGCGGTGTTTTCCAGGCACTGGGCAAGAGTGTCTACAGCCTCATTGTGTCCATCGCCCGTCAGATCGTGATTTTGCTCCCCGCCGCCTTTCTGCTGTCCATGACCGGCGTGGTGGATGCGGTCTGGTTTGCCTTCCCCATTGCGGAGGTCATGTCCCTGCTGGTCTCTGTGGTGATGATCCTCACCCTTTACCGCAAAAAAATCAAGCCTTTGTACGCAATTTCCGAAAATAAGGCTTGAAATTACAACAAATCGGTGCTATAATTTTTACACACTAAATTAAAGGAGAACCGCTCGTGAAGTATTTTGCCTTTGCTTTTGCATACTTTACCTATTACTTTTACGGTAATAGCCATTCGTGCTGCAAGTAAAGGCAAGGAGCCAAGTTCTCTTACTTGACAATTGTTTTTCATCGGCTGCACGAGGTACACCCTTCGTGCAGCCGTATTTTTCTTAGAAAGAGGTTCTGTATGATGATCACAGTTTTGAAAAAAGGTACTACCCAGGCGCAAATGGAGCATCTGATCCACTGGCTGAAAAATCAGGGCTTGGATGTGCATATCTCCCACGGCGAGAACATGACCATTCTGGGTCTCATCGGCAATACCTCCAAGATCGATATGGAGCTGCTGGGCTCTTTGGATATTGTGGAGTCCGTGAAACGGGTCTCCGACCCCTTTAAGCAGGTCAACCGCCAGTTCCAGCCCGAGGACACGGTGATCGAGGTGGGCGGCGTGAAGATCGGCGGCGGTCATTTTGCCGTGATGGCAGGCCCCTGCTCCGTGGAGACCGAGGAGCAGATCATTGAGGTTGCCACCAAGGTCAAGGCCGCCGGTGCTCAGATCCTCCGGGGCGGCGCTTTTAAGCCCCGTACCTCCCCCTATGATTTCCAGGGTCTGAAGGGCGAGGGCATTCGCCTGCTCCTGGAGGCAAAAAAGGCCACCGGTCTGCCCATTGTCACGGAGATCATGAATGCCAATTTCCTGGATCTCTTCGCAGACGTGGATATTATCCAGGTGGGCGCACGAAATATGCAGAATTTTGACCTGCTGAAGGAGCTGGGCAAGACGGACAAGCCCATCCTGCTGAAGCGCGGCCTTGCCAACACCCTGAAGGAGTTCCTCATGAGCGCCGAGTATATTATGTCCGAGGGCAACCAGAATATCATCCTCTGCGAGCGAGGTATCCGCACCTTCGACACCTATTCCCGTAACACCCTGGATCTCACCGCCGTGCCTGCCCTCCATGAGATGAGCCATCTGCCCGTCATCGTAGACCCCAGCCACGCCACGGGCAAGGTGCGCTTTGTGCCGCCCATGGCCATGGCAGCCGTGGCCTGCGGTGCCGACGGTGTCATGGTGGAGGTGCATAACGATCCCATGCACGCCCTCTGCGACGGCGCTCAGTCCCTGAAGCCGGAGCAGTTTGCCGACCTGATGGAGCGCCTGCGCATTGTGCGTCAGGCGGTAGAGCAATGATCGTCGGCATTTTGGGCCTGGGGCTCATCGGCGGCTCCCTGGCCAGAGCCTATCACGAGGACGGCCACCGCGTGCTTGCCTATAACCGCAGCCGCTCCGTGACGGAGTTTGCCATGCTGGCCAATGCGGTGGACGAGGAGCTGACGGAGGAGAACATCGGCAGCTGCGACCTGCTGCTCTTAGCGCTGTACCCCCAGGCATGTATCGACTACCTTGAAAAAATGGGTGCGCTTATCTCTAAAAGCGCCGTGGTTATCGACTGCTGCGGCACCAAACGGGACATCTGCGCCGCCTGCTTCCCCATGGCGCAGCACCACGGCTGGCTCTTTGTGGGCGGCCACCCCATGGCAGGCACTCATTTCTCCGGCTTTAAGTACAGCCGTGCCACCATGTTCAAGGGCGCGCCCATGGTGCTGGTACCCCCGGTGCTGGACGACATGGAGCTGATCGACCGGGTCTGTAAGCTCCTTGCGCCCCTGCAGTTCGGCCGTTTCTCCGTCACCACGGCGGAGAAGCACGACGAGATGATTGCCTTCACCTCCCAGCTGGCACACGTGGTGTCCAATGCCTATGTCAAGAGTCCCACCGCTCAAAATCAAAAGGGCTTCTCCGCCGGCAGCTACAAGGATCTGACCCGTGTGGCATGGCTGAACGCCCCCATGTGGACGGAGCTGTTTTTAGACAATCGGGACTATTTGTTAAATGAAATTGACTATATTATCCAGGCTCTGAGCGAATATCGAGCGGCTTTGAGCGATAATGATGCAGAAACCCTCTGCCGACTTCTGGAAGAGGGCAAGAAACGGAAGGAGGAAGTGGGATGAGCGTTGTCCGAGTCCCCGCATCGAGCAGCTACGAGGTCAAGATCGGCAGCGGCCTGCTCCAAAGCCTGGGCGCTGAGGCTGCAAAGCTCACCAAAGGCAAGGTACTGGTGGTCACTGACGAAAATGTAGCACCTCTGTATCTCGCCGCTGCCTACCGCAGCCTGAGCGAGGCCGGCCTTGCCGTTTCCACCGTCTCCCTCCCCGCCGGTGAGGCCACCAAGAGTCCGGAGTACTATCTGAAGCTATTGAACCTGCTGGCGGAGAAGCAGTTCACCCGTTCCGACCTGCTCATTGCCCTGGGCGGCGGTGTCATGGGCGACCTGACCGGCTTCGTTGCCGCCACCTATCTCCGGGGTGTGCCTCTGATCCAGGTTCCCACCACCCTGCTGTCCATGGTGGACTCCTCCGTGGGGGGGAAGACCGCCATTGACCTGCCTGCGGGCAAGAATTTGGTGGGCGCTTTCTACCAGCCCAGCCTGGTGCTCTGCGATATTGACAGCCTGAACACCCTGCCCGAAGAGGTTTTCTCCGACGGCTGCGCCGAGGTGATCAAGACCGCCATCCTCTTTGACGGGGAGCTTTTCGCCCATTTGCAGGAACGGGGCAGGGATTTTGATCGGGAATATGTGATCTCCGCCTGCGTCCGCCACAAGCGTGACGTGGTCTGCGCCGACGAGTTTGACCGTGGAGAACGGCAGAAGCTGAATCTGGGTCACACCATCGGTCATGGTGTCGAGGCCCGGAGCAATTTTACACTTTCTCACGGCAAGTCCGTAGCCATTGGCATGGCCATCGTCAGCCGGGCAAAGTC
>JAZNVK010000152.1:0-7885 GCA_045592805.1 Faecousia sp. | reverse complement strand
GTCACGGGTAAGACGACCCATGAGAACAATATGGTTCAGCATGTAAGGGCCTCCTTACTCTTCGATCGCGACGATCAGGGACCGCAGAATGCCGTCAGTAATCTTGAACACACGGTCGCGCTCAGCGGGGAGCTCGGGCTTGCATTCGCAGTTCATGAGGACATAGTAGCCTTCGGGCAGATCGTTGATGGGATAAGCCAGACGGCGCTTGCCCCACTCCTCGATACCAGTGAGAGTACCTTCTGCCTCAACCATCGCCTTGAACTTTTCCACGAGAGCGGCGATACCCTCTTCACCCTTAGCGGGGTCGATGATATAGACGATCTCATACTTGCCGGAAATCTTAGCCATTGTTGTGTGCACCTCCTTTTGGACTTTTGGCCGCCGATCTCGTCGGCGGCAAGGATATGCCTGATTCGCACAGGCTTATATATTTTACATACCGAAAGCTGTTTTGTCAAGAGAAATTATGGGATTTTTTAAATTTTTTCCTCAGATTCTTTGACATTGGGGCAGGCTTGTGCTATACTGTCCCAGAGATGAATATCATTCCTATCAGTGAGGTGGAATATGGAATTTTTAGATTGGCTGAAGGTGCTGGTTTTGGGCATCGTGGAGGGCATTACCGAGTGGCTGCCCATCAGTTCGACGGGACATATGGTACTGGTTGATGCCCTTTGGCCCTCGGCAAACGGCGTAATGACCGAGGATTTTATGACCATGTTTGAAGTGGTGATCCAGTTCGGAGCGATCCTGGCGGTGATCCTGCTGTACTTCAAGAAGCTCTGGCCCTTCCAGAGGAAAGACAAAGCGGTAAAAGGCCCCTTAGCCTACTGCAACAAGAGCAAGTTCACCCTCTGGCTGAAGATCGCCGTGAGCTGTGTACCGGCCATTTTGATCGGTCTGCCTCTGGACGACTGGATGGAAGCCCATCTGTTCACTCCTGTGGTGGTGGCGGCCATGCTGATCCTCTATGGTGTTGCCTTCCTCTTTATTGAGCGCTATAACAAGCGGCGGCAGCCCCGGGTCAACAGCCTGGAGGCCCTGAGCTGGAAGGATGCGGCGCTGATCGGTATCTTCCAGGTGCTGAGCTTAGTCCCCGGTACCTCCCGTTCCGGCGCTACCATTCTGGGCGGCATCCTCATCGGCACCTCCCGGGAGACCGCTGCGGAGTACACCTTTTTCCTGGCAATCCCCGTGATGTTCGGCGCTTCCCTGCTGAAGCTGGTGAAATTCGGCTTCGATTTCACGGGTACACAGCTTGCTGTTCTGCTGGTGGGTATGGTCACTGCCTTTGTGGTGTCCATTCTGGCCATTAAGTTCCTCATGGGCTACATCAAGAAGCACGATTTCTCCGCCTTCGGCTGGTATCGCATCGGCCTGGGTCTGGTGGTGCTGCTGTGGAGCCTGCTGGCCTGAAAATTGAAGATTATCCGCAAAAGAAGCTACCTCAAAAACGAGGTAGCTTCTTTGTATTTGCAGGATTGGGGAAAGAGCCTTGGAAGCAACAGCCGCAAGGCAAAGGATCTCCTGTCCGCAGAAAGTCAAACAGAAATATGCCGAACAGTTTGCTGCACTCAAAGCCTCCCGTGCCAGAAAGACTTTCAGGCTATGAGTAAGGCATCAAATTACGCATTGTCATTGCGAGGCCACCTGTGGCCGTGGCAATCCGTATCCCTAAAAACCCCTGTTTTATATCAAATTCCCATATAATCGAAACATTTAGGGAAACGGATTGCCACGTCGGGCTTACGCCCTCCTCGCAATGACATGGCTTTTCGGTAGACTGTTCCTCTATTGAAAAGATGGATTTAGGTGGAAGCCAACAGACCGAGAAACATCTATTTGACGGTGGTACAGTGGGTACACACAGTGCGCCCCTACAGGTTCTATTGTCGTGTTTTCCTCTTACTCTCTCACCTTACTTTTTTCATCATTCACCAAAGACTTGCCGTTTTTTAGCGGATCACGTAGTCGAAGCGTTCTATGCTTTTTGCGCCCAGGCTGCGGAGTTGCGCTTCGCTGCGGTCGCAATCGGTGGGGGTATTGAAGTTGGGGATCAGAGGGATTCGAAGCTTGATCTTTTTTTCATCTTCATAGTGAAGCAGGCATTTCAGGTTCTCTGAAACCGGGGCGAGGTCGCCGCCGGTGTAACTGCGATAAATCTCCGGATTCAGATCCTTGATATCCACAATGAATTCATCCACGGCGCTTAGGGCAAGCTGCAGCTGTTGGGGGCTGATTTGCAGAGAGGTCTCCACGCAGATGCTCCATTTCTCCCCGATCAGTTCACGGAACGCGGCGATAAACTCGGCGTGGAGCAGACTCTCACCGCCGCCAAAGGTAATACCGCCCCCGGTGGCACGGAAGTAAAGATCATCCTGCCGCACCAGGTCATAAAGCTCTTGGGGCGTAACAAACCGGGGCTTTGCCTTGGAGAGCAATTCCCGATTGATGCAGTATTTGCAGTTCAGGGGACAGCCTGCACCTGCCACTAAAGTGGTGATCCCCTCCCCGTCTGTCATGAGCCGCAGACGGGACAGGGTCAGAAGCGGATAGCGTAGCTCATTCATCGCTCTCGGTCTCTACATAGGCCACGTCGCCCTCCAGAACTTCCACATCGCAGGTATCGTCGGTTTCCGATGCATCGATTCTGCCGGATAGTTCGTCCTCTTCGGGCTCAGAATAAGGCAGTTCCCCCAGTACAAGCTGATCTTCGGTGGTTTCGGGTATCACATAGCCCTTGATCAGATCCTCCTCGGGCATGGGCGCTCCTTCCAAAGTCTCCGCCGTGTCAGAAACGTAGGGCGTATCGCCCTCCAGTTGGTTTCCGGGTCTTTGGCCGAAGAGGGGTTCGCAGGCCACCGCGCCGGTCAGGAGGCTCAAAGACAGAGCAGACACCGCCACAGCCTTGCCCATGCGCTGCCGTTTCTCCAGCTGCTGCTCCAGATAGCGCAGCTCCGCCTCACACTTGGGGCAAGTTCCCTTACAGCTGCCCTGATACGTACATTCCCGGGTTACAAAGGGGATCTCATTCTCCGCAGCGATCCGTCTGCGGATCTCCTTCAGGATCTTACACTTGGCTTTTCCATGCATGGGTCATCGCTCCTTTCCTTTTCTAAGGATATAGACGAAAAATCCGGACTTTCGTTCCAAAAAATTGCAATAATTGCCCTATAGAAGGAAAAAACACACAGAAACAGAGCGCTCCTTCTTGTGGAGTAAGAAACGGAGCGCTCTGTATTGGGGTAAAGTTTTATTCCCGAATCAGGGGCATACTCATGCAACGGGGGCCGCCTCTGCCACGGGACAGCTCGCCGCTGGGGATCTTCAGCACCTGCACGCCCTCGCTCTCCAGCAGAGCGTTGGTCACATAGTTGCGGTCGTAGGCAACTACCGTACCGGGACGGATGCAGAGGGTATTGGAGCCGTCATTCCACTGCTCTCTTTGCGCGGCGATCTGATCACCGCCGCCGCAACGCAGGAGCTTGACCTGATCCACGCCCACCGCCTCTGCCAGAATCTGCTCGGCAGGAGCCTCCAGGCTGCGGATCTGCAGGCCGTGATTCTTGCCGGGGCTCAGCTCAAAGATCCGCAGATAATCCAGAATATTGGGGTGGATGACAAATTTATCCGTATCTACCTGGGTCAGAACCGTATCCAAGTGCATAAAGGCACGGGTATTGGGGATATCGAAGGCCAGAACACGGCGCACGGTAGCGCTGTCCTCACGGAAGATATTCTCCGCCAGACGCTCCACCGCCTCGGGCATGGTGCGCTGGGAGATACCCACGGCGATGGTGTGCTCGCTGAGGTTCAGGATATCACCGCCCTCCAGGGAGTAGGGCTCACGGGGATGGTAGTACAGGGGCACGGATTGGGCAAAATCCGGATGATAACGGAGAATATACTCCCCGTAGATGGTCTCACGATTACGGGTGACAGAGAACATCCGATGGAGGGACACACCGTTACCAATGGAGGCGAAGGGATCACGGGTGAAGTACAGATTGGGAATGGGATCGAGAATAAAGTGGCTGCGGTCGCCCCGGAGGGAGGCCAGGGTCTCACCGCCACGGTAGCTCAGCTCCTCAAAACGGACACCGGTCATGGTTTTGAGCACCATGGTGTGGACATCCGTAATGGACAAAAGCAGCTCCTTCAGGGGCTCAATATAGCTCTCGGCTCTGCAGCCGCTGCGGTGGATAAAGTCGGAGATAAAGAGCTCCCGAAGGGCAGGACTCTGGGACAGGGTCTGAGCTGTCAGCTCTGAAAGATAGGCCACCTCCACCCCCTGATTGCGCAGTGTCTGCGCAAAGGCATCATGCTCCTGCTGCGCACCTGCCAGGTAGGGAATGTCGTCAAAAAGCAGACGATCCAGCTGGGTGGGTACCAGCTGCTCCAGCTCACTGCCGGGGCGGTGTAAAAGCACCTTTTTCAGAGGTCGGATCTCGCTGCTGACACGGATGGGCATAGCTCTCGCTCCTTTGCTGTCTTTTCTTTCAGTTTATCACAAACACAACGATTTTACAAGCATTTTTCTAACTTTTTTATGCAAAAATACCGCTTTTCTTTCCATTTTGCATAAAATTCAGCACAATTATTATAAATATGCATAATGTGCGGAATTTCTATTTTTGCAGTGAAAATTCATGCAGTGCTCTTTGGCTCACAGCAGCTCCGCCTCCACACCGTCGGCGCAGAGGGCGGTGATGCGGACACTGCGGAGGGCGTTATGCAGTGCCTCGCCTTTGGCATAGACCTTGGTGCCGTTTTTCATATGGCCGGTGAAAAAGCCCCGCTCCTCCTGTTCAAAGAGTACCTGCTGCACCGTATCCAGCAGCGCCTGATGGTAGCGCTCCTGCAGACGGCTTGCCACCTCTGCCGCACGGACGGAACGCCGGGCTTTCTCTGCCTTGGGAATCTGCTCCTTCATATCCGCAGCGGGCGTACCTGTGCGGCGGCTGTAGGGGAAGATATGCATGGCCGCAAAACCGCACTTTTCGCAGAAAGTCAGAGACTCCTGCAGCTCCGCCTCGGTCTCTCCGGGGAAGCCCACGATAAGATCCGTGGTAATGGCGCAGCCGGGGAAATACTGATTTAAGAGGGTCACGCTCTCATAATAGCGCTGGGCAGAGTACTTGCGGCGCATACGCTTCAGCACGCCGTCGCTACCGCTCTGAAGGCTCAGGTGGAACTGGGGACAGAGATTCTCGCAGGCGGAAAGTCTGCGACAGAAGTCCTCGTTCACCACACGGGGCTCCAGAGAGCCCAGGCGAATTCTGACCCGGGGGACGGCCTTACAGATGGACTCCAGGAGGTCGGTAATGGAGCTGCCGTCCTTGAAATCCCAGCCCCAGGAGGCGATCTCGATGCCGGTGGCCACGATCTCCAGATAGCCCTGATCTCTCAGCTCCTGCGCCTGGGCCACGGCCTCTGCCAGAGGCAGCGAGCGCACGGGACCACGGGCATAGGGGATAATGCAATAGGAACAGAAATTGTTACAGCCATCCTGCACCTTCAGCATGGCACGGGTGCGGTGGGACAGTCCGCCGGCAGGGAGCAGCTCGAAGCTACGGCGCTTCAGAGCGGCATCTACGCAGCTTTTCGCCTCACGGCGATCCTCCGCTGCCTGCAGCAGCAGGGAGATGAACTCCTGCCGCTTGCCACTGCCGCCGATGACATCTACGCCCATCTGCCGCACGGCATCCTCGTTGAGCTGGGAATAGCAGCCGCAGACACCGATGACACTATCGGGATGCTCCCGGCGCAGACGGTGGATCAGGGTGCGGTTTTTCCGATCCGCCACAGCGGTGACGGTGCAGGTATTGATGATATAAATATCACAGTTTTCCTCTGCAAGATCATGCCCCAGTGCCAGAAGCATCTGCTCCATGGCCTGCGTCTCATACTGATTTACCTTGCAGCCCAGTGTGTAACATTGAAATTTCATAACTTTCTCCTAAAAAAACGTTTCCAGTTTTCGTAAATCTTGAACAAAAAATGCATTGCATTTTTGTGTAAAAAAACGTTATAATAAGTCCCAAAATAAGCTCTGTATTTATTTTAGCAGATTTTTCGCAAATGTACAGACCTTTCTTTTGGAGGAACAATCATGACTGTTCGCTTTTCTTCTCTCAGTGACATCCGGGAGTTCGTTGGCCTGGCCAGCCTGCAGCCCTACATGGTAGAGGTTCACGACGGCGACCGCAAGGTAAATGCCAAGAGCTTTATGGAGATGTTCACCATTGACTTCACCAATCCCCTGCTGGTCAATGTCAGCGGTGAGGGTAATGAGCTGGCTTTCGCCGGTGCTGCAAAGAAGTTTATTGTATAATTTCATATACATATTAATCCCCTGCGCCTCATAGGCTTGTACTGTGAAGCGGAGGGGATTTTTATGTTGTTACGGAAAATGATCGTAGGATTATTGGCGGCGGCACTGCTATTGGTTTGTATACCCGTGGCACAGGGTGTGGAATTGGAGATTGCTGCACCTTCAGCTATTTTGATGGATGCGGCCACGGGAACGGTTTTGTTTGAGAAGAATGCCAACGAGCGCCTGGCACCTGCCTCGGTGACCAAGGTGATGACCCTGCTGCTGGTAATGGAGGCGCTGGAGAAGGGACAGATCTCCATGGAGGATCAGGTCATTGCCTCGGATGCAGCCGCCGGAAAGGGTGGTAGTCAGGTATATTTGGAACCGGGTGAGCAGATGAGCATGGATGAGATGCTGAAATCCGTGGTGGTCAGCTCAGCCAATGACTGTGCTACGGCGCTGGCGGAGCATGTAGCCGGCAGCGAGGCGGCCTTTGTGGAGCTGATGAACCAGAGAGCGGCAGAGCTGGGCATGACGGATACCCATTTCGTCAACTGCACCGGCCTGGATGATGAGCCCAATGCAGCAGAGCACCTGACTACCGCCCATGACATTGCCATTATGTCCCGTCAGCTGCTGATGCACGATCGGATTCGGGACTACACCACCATTTGGATGGACACGGTGCGGGGCGGAGCGTTCGGCCTGTCCAACACCAATAAGCTGGTGCGGTTTTATGAAGGCACAACCGGTCTGAAAACCGGCTACACCTCCTCAGCAGGACATTGTCTCTCCGCCTCTGCCAAACGGGACGGTATAGAGCTGATCGCCGTGGTCATGCACTGCGGCAGCTCCCAGGATCGCTTTGAATCGGCAAAGGTCATGCTGAACTACGGCTTTGCCAATTATGCCCTGGTAAGCGCGGAGCCCCTGGAGCTGCTGCCCACGGTGAAAGTATCGCTGGGCAAGGAGGCTGTGCTGACCCCGGTATTGCAGGCATCGGCACCGATTCTAATTCAGAAAAGCGAGCTTTCCAAGGTAAATAAGACCGTGCATTTGTCGGAGACAGTGGAAGCGCCGGTTGCGGCAGGTGAGCAGCTGGGCGTAATGACCATCACCGCCGGAGAGAAAGTTTTAGCGGAGATTCCCATTATTGCGCCAAAGGCTGTGGAGAAGCTGAGCCTATGGGATCTGACAGTGCGATTGCTGCGTGAGATCTGCATGGCTGGTGAGGAAGAGGGCTGAGGAAGTGCTACTTCGGACGGAATATGTTTTCCTGTTCGGGAAAGAATAACGAAGAGCTAAGGATTGAGAACGAAGCCGCGCCTGCGGCACAGATTTGGAATATTTAGCCCGTCAAACAGAAATTTGTCGAACAGTTTGCCGCAGCCAAAGCCTTCTCCTTGAGGAGAAGGTGGCAGCCCGAAGGGCTGACGGATGAGGTGGTGTGCGATAGCACGGATTCGCCGAAACCCTTGATATTTATACATTTTTGCCTACTGCACACCTCATCAGTCGCCTACGGCGACAGCTTCTCCTCAAGGAGAAGCCTTTGGTGCAACGCAG
>JAZNVK010000151.1:0-6746 GCA_045592805.1 Faecousia sp. | reverse complement strand
ATGGGTGTGATTTAGGCGGGAATAGCATCTGACGGGTGCGATTTAGATGCGAACAGCGTAATTTGTTGCTGTGAGTTTTCAAAAAATCCGCCATATCCACTTACAACGTGAATTAGGTGTAGTTTTTAGAGGTGCCCATCTGTTTATATTGCGTTTTTCTTTACAGTGTACTATTATATAACTATAAAATAATAAAGGAGCGGATATGGCATGTTGAAGAAAGTATTTGTATTATTTTTGAGCTTGATTATTCTATCTTCGTTGATGTGCGCTTGTCAAAGAAATCAAGCACAAGAGATAGAATCAACTAAGGATTCAACCAATATTACCGAAACTGTCGAAACAGATGACGCTCCTGATTGGAAAACCGCTTATCTTAATTTTTTGGAACAAGAAAAGGACTCCCACCGTTCTTATGCACTTGTGTATATCGATGGGGATGATATTCCCGAATTGTATTTAAGCGGCCGTGACGAGGCAACAGGCGACAGTGTTTGCTCTTATAGAAAAGGGGCTGTTATCGAGCAAGCATTACATCGAATTGGCGGCGGATGGTATATTGAAAAAAGCGGAACTGTTATTAACCAAAATGGTCATATGGGGCAGAAACATACCCATGTTTTCAAGCTTGCAGAAGAGGGGTTTGTGCTGACTTTCGAGGCACTTTCTTCAGAGCGTATAAAGGACGAATACATACTTTATTATGAATATTCGATCGGAAATAAACCCGTAAACGAGTCTGAATATAACGCTGCAGTAGAAACAGCTTGCGATTTTGAAAACGCAGCACGATTAAATGAGAATGCAGTGAACTATGATACCGTACGGCAACAAATTATAGACTTCAATTTATAGGCATATACCCCCATAGTGTATACTCTCCTTATAAGAAGATAAGTTAGAAGCTGCGGATGAAAGGAGAAAACAGCATGACAGCATTCGACAACTTGGAATTGGATCGCTACCAGGCTGAGGCGAAGGAAAAATGGGGCAGCACCGATGCCTACAGAGAATACCGGGAAAAGACGAAGAATTACGACCATCAGAAGCAGAAATCCCTTGCCGAAGGCATGGATCAGATGATGGCAGTCTTTGCTGTGTGTATGAAACAGGGAAATGCGCCAGACTCTGCTCAGGCGCAGACCCTTGTCAAGTCCCTGCAAAACCATATCAGCGAAAACTATTACCGTTGCACAGAAGAGATTTTAGCCGGTCTCGGTCAGATGTATGTGGCAGATGAACGTTTTCGAAGCAATATCGACAAGCACGCGGAGGGAACGGCGGCGTATATCAGCGAGGCGATTGGGATCTACTGCGGCAGATAAGTGTATTCTCCATTTCGCGGGGCAATGTACAGTATGAGGTGAGAAGGATGAGAAGAAGACGGAAATCTCCTTCCTATCCTACCCCATACAGACAGAGGCAGGCAGCATGGAAACCATGCTGCCTGCCTTATTCTGTCTGTTAATGGGAATTAGACCTGCTCTTCTGTGAAAGCGGAGGGAGCGGGAGCCACACCGGCCAGCCGCTGGATAAAGTTCACTACGAAGAAGGTAATTACGCCAATGGCGCAGCCGAAAACTACCGGCAGGATGCCGAAGAGGAAGCCACCCTTGGAAAGGATCTGCCAGAAGACAAAGCCGGCAGTACCGGTGATAATGGAGAGAATACCGGCCAGCTTGGTGGCCTTCTTGACCACCAGACCCAGACCATAAGCGGCAAAGGGTCCTGCGCAGCGGATGCCGAAGGCGAAGGTATTCATGGTAACAATGTCCACGCCGAACATACAGATCAGCATTGCCACCACGGCAAAAACAATATTCAGAAGACGAGTGACCAGGATGATCTTTTTCTCACTCATCTTTTTGCCATATCCATTGCCGAAGACCAGGTCATTCATGACCATAGTGGACATACACAGCAGGTTCGAGTCAGCAGAGGACATGGTTGCGCAGATGATCGCGGCAGAAATGATGCCGACGATGATCTGGGGGGAGTAGGCGGAGGTGACTGCCATCATAGCGTTGGAGCCGTTGGCAGCCAGGGCGGGCAGGGAGTCCTTCACAGCCAGAGCGGCAAGGCCCAGGAGTGTGGGGAAGAGGGACATAGCGGCCATCAGAACGCCGGACAGGAGGGAGGCGCGCTGAGCCGTCTTTTCGTCCTTGGCGGAGGAGAAACGGGATACCATTTCCGGCCCTGAGAGGAAGGTGCAGAAGTAGTTGAATATGTAGCCAATGATGGTGATCCAGCCGATCTTGGAGAAGCTCAGCTGTACGGGAGGCAGCGCCTCAGAAATTGCGTTCCAGCCACCCACGCCGCTGATGACGATGGGAGTAGCAATGGCCAGGCCGACCAGTATGATAATAAACTGTACCAGGTCTGATATCTGGTCGGCGATCATTCCGCCGAAGGTGGTGTACATGATCACAACAACACCGGCGATCAGCAGCGCCACGTTCTGGGGCATACCGGTGAGGGTGGAAACGACCACGCCGGAGGCGGCGATCTGGGAAGAGGTGAGGCAGAAGAGGGACAGGACGTTCAGTCCGGCGGTAAAGTTGCAGGACAGCTTACCGAAGCGGCGACCGACCACCTCAGGAATGGTCACGGCCATGGTTTTGCGGATTTTGGGGGCGAAATAAGCCAGGGGGATCATTGCGATAGCGGCTGCCAGCACATACCAGCAGGCACTCATGCCCCACTCACCGAAGGCCTTCTGTGCCAGACCGGTGGTAGAGCCGCCGCCAACATTATTGGCGGACAGCGAGAACGCGACCATGAACAGACCCATTCTGCGGCCTGCGATCATGTAGTCCTTACTGTCGTTGATCTGCTTTTTGCCGACGATCCAGCCGACCAGCATCATAGCAGCCATATAAACAACGACAATAATCAGGGGTAAGGTTTGCATGATTTCTCCTCCAATCTTTTTTCCAAGCGGATCCACGCAGAGCTGCGTGGAATTTTGCATGGGGAGATGGTTTTCATCTCCAAGATCTATAGTATCACGGATTTCTGCTTATGTAAAGAACAAATTGTAAAAAACAGAAGATATTTCCGCCCTGTGGATCGATTTCTTGGCTATAATATACAAAAATTTTAAGGAAATTCTGCATAGATCTGCCGGTCGGGTTTCCGTGATTTTTTAAAGACAGCATGTTGAAAGGGAGGGAAACTTGTTGTATAATAGCCTCCGAAGGAGATGGGGACTTGAAAAAAGAGAGAGTCATTTACTACAAGGATGAACTGAACGACGACTTTTCCGGGCTGGATACCTTTACCCGCCCCCTGGGGGAGAAGTACCGCATCTTCCGCAAGCCTCGGATCGTCACCTATGCCGACGGGCCGTTCTATCCCAAGCCGGAGCTGTCCCGTATGGCTGCTGCCAGGGAGCTGCGGGATATTGCCTACAGCACCATGTGCAAACGGGTGAAAGCGCATAGCAACTGTGAGTACATCAAATATATCAGGATGGAGGAGAGCCATGTATCGCTATGAGACCCATCTGCATACCTATCCCGTGAGCCGCTGCGCCCAGGTGGGGGTGGAGGAGAGCCTGAAGCTCTACAAGGAGCTGGACTATGACGGTGTTTTTATTACCAATCACTTCCTCGACGGCAATATCAATATTGACGGGGAACTGCCCTATGCCGAGAAGATCGCGTTCTATTTTTCCGATTACGAACGGGGACGGGAAATTGGAGAAGAACTGGGAATCAAGGTCTTCTGCGGTGTGGAGCTGAGCTACAAGGCCACGGATTTTCTGATCTACGGTCTGGACAAGGCGTGGTATCTGGCGCATCCGGAGATTATGGACATGGAGAAGCATGACGAGCTGCTTCTGATGCAGCGCAGCGGGGCTCTGGTGATCCAAGCGCATCCCTTTCGGGAGCCGGGCTGCCTGAACCATGTGCGGCTCTATCCCCGTAATGTCCACGGCGTAGAGACCATCAACGCCAACCGCAGCAGCTTTGAGAACAAATTGGCCGCCCAGTATGCGGAGAATTACTGCCTGCTGCCCTTTGGCGGATCGGATAACCATTTCGGCCGCAAGGCCGGGGCGCTGGCAGGCATGGAGTCCCAAACTCCCGTCACCGACGAGCAGGACTTTGTCCGAAAGGTGCTGCAGGGGAAGATGAAGCCCTTCCATATCATAAGATAAATAACAGGGAGCAGGTCAAAATGCCTGCTCCCTGTTGCTGTAAGGGATGTATGCATGATAAAGCTGTGCCTGCGGCACGGATTTGAAGTATTGATCCCGTCAAACAGAAATTTGCCGGTCTGTTTAGGAACTAATAACTAAGAGCTAAGAACTAATAACGAAGGTGTGCCTGCGGCACGGATTTTGAATATTTAGTCTGCCAAACAGAAATATGTCGAACAGTTTGCTGCACTCAAAGCCTCCCGTGCCAGAAAGACTTTCAGGCTATGAATCAGGTATCAAATACGCAATGTCATTGCGAGGTCACTTGTGGCCGTGGCAATCCGCATCCTTAAAAACTTCCGTTTTTATGCTAAATTCCCATATATTCAAAACATTTAGGGGAACGGATTGCCACACCAGTGTGCGCACTGGTTCGCAATGACAGACTTGATACAGCAGACGACAGGCCGATAAACAGAAATTTGACAGTGGCGATCAGAACAGCTTTTCTTTCAGCCTGCGGAAGAAGCCTTTCTCCTTGGGGTTTGGGGGATTATCCGGGATTTGCCGTTCGTATTCCGGATCCATCTTTTCGTGGGGCGGCCGTTTTTCGAATTCTTCCTTCTTTTTTAACCGGAAATTCAGGATTTTCTTTGATCATGTCCAAACCTCCAATCTCTCTGACGATACAATAAATCAGCAATTTGAGCAAGCGGTCTTTCCGATTTTCAAAATCTGTGCTATAATGGTCGCGAGAAGGTGATAAAATGATCTACACGGAGAAAACAAAGCTGGCCATGAAGCTCTGCTTCGAGGCCCATAAGAACCAGCGGGACAAGAGCGGCTTGCCCTATGTGCACCACCCCTTCCACCTGGCGGAGCAGATGACGGACGAGAATACCACCATTGTGGCGCTGCTCCACGATGTCATAGAGGATACACCCTATACCGCCGAAGATCTGGCAAAAGCAGGATTCTCCGAGGAGGTGCTCCAGGCGCTGTGCCTTTTGACCCATGACCCCGCCGTACCCTATATGGACTATGTGCTGAAAATTCGGGATCATCCCATTGCCCGTCAGGTCAAGCTGGCGGATCTGCGCCATAATTCCGACCTGACACGGCTGGACTATGTGGATGCCGGGGCATTGCAGCGGGTAGAAAAATACCGCCAGGCTATGGCGCTGCTGAACGGCAGCGAGAAACAGGAGGTCTGAAATACAGGGCTGACTTGCGTTTGGCAAGTCACCCCTGTTGCTTTCTGTATCAGCCGCCCAGATTTTTCAGGAAGGCAAGTTTTTTCTCTGCGCCGTAGGGGGCGTAGTCTCCGCTGCGGAGCCTGGGGTAGGCAGTGGCGGTGGCCTCGTCCCAGCTGGCTTTTTCCTTTTTGACCAGAATGGGGAAGTAGTGTACCCCGTTTTTCTCGGCGGCATCGCAGTCGCCGGGGGCATCACCGATCATCAGCACCTTGTCCCGGTCATAGCCGAAGCGCAGCATGGCCCGGATGCAGGCGGCCTTGGAGCCCACATCCTGGGCAAGGACAATATCCGTATGCTCCAGCAGGCCGAACTTGCCCCACTCCTCCTCCACCGCATCCCGGTTGGCAGAGGAGACCATGGCAACATCCGCAAATTGGTGGGCAGCGGCCAGACCCTCTTTCGCGCCCTCGAAGGGGATCTTCAGAGCTTCATCCAGCTCGACAATGGCAGCGTTGACCGCTTTGGACCAGGACAGGGCCTTCTCCAGAATGGCCTTGGCAGCCGGGGTTTCGGCCTCGGCAATGGCCTTGCTCAGGGCATCATTGCTCAGGGCAGGGGCATTTTCCGCCCATTGGCGCAGGATTTCCACCCCTTCAATGGGACGGCAGGTTTCGTTGATCTCCGTCAATGCCATGGCAAGTCCCTTGAAGCGGTTGATGCCACGGGTCATGGAGAAGAGGTTGATCTCGTTCCAACGATTCAGGATCTCTTCCTGCCATGCTTCCAGCTCCCACTCCCTGACCATACAGGGGCCGAAGCAGTGAAAATGCTTGCAGTTCATGGTGTCCATAACGCAGCCGTCGGAGTCCACGCAGATCAGATAGTCGTGCTTCCGCTCAAAAGTATCAAAAATTCCCATGCTCCTGCTCCCAATCACATATAGGTGTCGAACATGCCGCAGTAGGCATCGATGGGGTCCTTGCCTTTGAAAGCCTCAGGACCTGTGACCAGGGCGTCCACCAGGGCATCCATGGTGTCATCGTTGGAGTCATAGGCGTTAATAAAGGTACGCAGCATAGGCACATCTGCCAGCACCGTGGGCTTGTTCACGGAGATGCCCACCACGGGCAGCTCATGGACATACCAGGGGATCTCGCCACCGCCCTTGCTGAGGCCAAAGGTGGGATGGCCGCCGCCCACATCGAAGAAGGAGATGACCAGATCCTGACCGGAGACGAACTCGGAGATGGCGTTCTTGCCGGCGAAGTACAGGTTCATATCGAACTTGCCGCCTGCCTCGATCTGCTTCATCATTTTATCGATGGGAGACTCATAGACGAAGGCCTCAAAGCCGCGCTCATTGAGCTTGTCGCAGAGCTTGTCCACAGGGCGCTTCTTGCCGGCTG
>JAZNVK010000150.1:0-8247 GCA_045592805.1 Faecousia sp. | reverse complement strand
AAGGTTTCGCAGGATCGCCTTGTGATCATGGTTACTCATAACCCCGATCTGGCTGAGCGCTATGCCTCCCGTACCATCCGTATGCTGGACGGACTGATTACAGATGACTCTCAGCCCTTGACCGAGGAAGAGATCGCAGCTGAGCAGGAAGTATATGCACAGCGGAAAAAAGAGGGGAAGAAAAAGAAGACAAGGAAGCCCTCCATGTCCTTCGGCACTTCCTTTATGCTGTCCCTGAAAAATCTGTTTACCAAAAAGGGGCGTACGACCCTGACAGCCTTTGCCGGTTCTATCGGTATCATCGGCATTGCGCTGATCCTTGCGGTATCTCAGGGTATGACTCTCTATATCAACTCCGTGCAGGAAAGTACGCTTTCTGCCTATCCTCTGACCCTGGAAGACTCTACCATGGATCTGTCCGGTCTAATGCAGACCTTCATGAATGTGGTCTCGGAAGACAATGAACATGCCAACGATGCTGTCTATGAGCGGGATGCTTTATACAATATTATCAGTGCTGTCAACAATACAGAGGAGCAGGAAAACGACCTCCGTTCCTTTAATCAGTTCCTTTTAAGCGAAATGGCGCAGGAGGATGGAACGCTTTCTCAGGCGGTGAACGGAATTCAGTACTCCTATGATTTGGATCTGCAGGTCTACACGGAAAATGTTGACGGTGAGATCATTCACTCCGACACGGAGGCAATTTTACAGGAGCTGATCGTTAAGTACATGGATGTAGATATGTCCGGAATGACTGCCATAGCAGAAGCGTCTCCTATGGCGTCTATGAGCACCATGTCTGTGAAGCTCTGGCAGGAACTGCTCACAGGCACGGACGGAGCGCCGGTGAATGACCTGCTTTACGATCAGTATGATGTGATCTACGGCTCCTGGCCCAACAGCTACGATGAGATCGTCCTGGTAGTAGACCGGAATAATGAGCTGGATGATGTGACCCTCTATGCTCTTGGTCTCCTGCCCCAGGAGCAGATGGATGCTCTGGCCAATGCGGCGCTCTATCAGGAAGAATTGGAAAAATCTGATCTTAAGTGGAGCTACGAGGAAATCTGCAATATGGATTTCCGTGTGATCCTCAATGCCGATTGCTATTCTTACGATGAGGCAAGCGGTCTTTATCATGACCTTCGGGAGTCTGATGCCGGGCTGCGATATCTCTACGACAATGCTTTGAACTTGAGAGTAACGGGCATTATCCGTCCCAACGAGGATTCTGACGCTGCCATGCTGACCGGCTCCATTGGCTACACCCGTATGCTTACGGAGTATTTGCTGGATAAGGCACAGGATTCTCCCACAATTCAGGCACAGCTGGATTCTCCCAATCGTGATATTGTCAGCGGTCTTCCCTTTGATACAACCACCGGTACCCTGACTCCTGAAGAGAAAGAGAATGCATTCCGTGACTACATTGCATCAATGAACGACAATGAGAAAGTAGCGACCTACCTTGCCATGGAATGTATCCCTCCCGCAGAATTGGTACAGCAGCAAACAGAAGCTACCTTGAGCTCTATGACCAGAGCGGACATTGAGGCGACGGTATCTCAGGTACTGAGTAGCCAGATGAGCGTAAATGCGCAGGAGCTGGCTTCGTATCTGGAGAATATGAGTGATGAGGAGCTCAATGAGATCTTTGCTGCCATCCTCTATGAGCAGATCCGCATGGAATATGCCCAGGCGAAAATGGAGGGTATGGCAGGTATGACCCCCGACGTGCTGCTGATGTCCCTTGAAACCATGCTTCCTGTCTATACTACAGAGCAGTGCGCTCTGTTCTATGATGAGATCGTGGAATTCTCTGATTCTTCCTATGAGGAGAACCTTCGGAAGATGGGCTACATTGACAAGGAGTCCCCTGCCTCTATTAATCTCTATGCCTCTTCCTTTGAAAACAAGGATGTCATCACCGATACGATCGCAGAGTATAACAGCACGGTGGAGGATATGAAGCAGATCAAGTATACGGACTACATCGGATTGATGATGTCCTCTGTGACAACGATTATCAATGCCATCACTTATGTTCTGATCGCTTTTGTCGCCATCTCCCTGGTGGTTTCCTCCATTATGATTGCGGTTATTACGCTGATCTCCGTTCAGGAGCGAACCAAGGAGATCGGTATCCTCCGTGCCATCGGTGCATCCAAGCGGAATGTATCCGGTATGTTTAATGCTGAGACCATGATCGTCGGCTTTGCCGCGGGTCTGCTGGGTGTGGTTGTGACTTACCTGCTCTGTATTCCCATCAATATGATCCTGAATTACCTGACGGGTATCGAAAATCTCCGTGCGGTACTTCCCTTCTCTGCGGCTGTGATTCTGGTTGCCATCAGCGTGGTGCTGAACCTGATCTCCGGCCTGATCCCCTCCAGAAGCGCTGCAAAGAAAGACCCTGTTGTGGCACTGCGGACAGAATAATAGACAAAGAAATCTCCGAGCTTCATTGGAAACTCGGAGATTTCTTCTTATCTTTCGTAATCAAACTCAAAGTCATAAATGCTGACGGTGTCGCCGTCCTCAATTCCCATCTCTTCCAGACGGGTGAAGAGACCGCTCTTGCGGAGCTGACGGTCAAAATACATTCTGGACTCGTAGTCAGCAAAATTGATGTCCATAATCAGCTGTTCCAGCCATTTGCCGGAGACGATCCAGAGGTCATCGCCCACGTGCTCGATCTTCAGCTCAGAGGATTCGCCGGCTTCAGCCAGGGGCTTAACATACTCGGGCTCATAGACGATCACAGGGGGCAGCTCCTGCAGCTTGGAGGCGATCACACGCATCAGCTGTCTGGTGCCCTGGGTTGTGGCTGCAGAGATCTCATAGAAGGGATAGCCCTTCTCAGTGACGTAGCTGCGAAGACGCTCCAGATTGTCGCTGCCCTCGGGGATCAGGTCGCACTTATTGGCGGCAACGATCATAGGACGCTGTGCCAGATCTTCGGAGTAGTTTGCAAGCTCAGCATTGATCTTCTCGAAATCCTCCACAGGATCACGATCTTCACTGCCGGAAACGTCCACAATATGCACCATCAGGCGGCAGCGATCGATATGACGCAGGAAGTCATGGCCAAGACCGGCACCTTCAGAAGCGCCCTCGATGATGCCGGGGATGTCGGCCATAACAAAGGAAACGCCGTCATCTACATAGATGACACCCAGATTGGGGAAAAGGGTGGTGAAATGGTAATTGGCGATCTTGGGGTGCGCATTGGAGGTGACGGACAGCAGGGTGGACTTGCCCACGTTGGGGAAACCGACCAGACCCACATCCGCCAGCAGCTTTAATTCAAGAACGACCTCATGCTCCTCGCCGGGAAGGCCGGCTTTGGCGAAGCGGGGAACCTGACGGGTGGGAGTGGCAAAGTGCTTGTTGCCCCAGCCGCCTCTGCCGCCCTTGCAGAGAATGAAATCTTCATCATCAGACATATCCTTGATTACTTCGTTGGTCTCTGCATCACGGACAACGGTGCCTCTGGGAACCTGGATCACCAGATCCTCGCCCTTTTTGCCGAAACGTCTGCCTCCCTGGCCGTCCTGACCGGGCATGGCAGTGTATTTTCTCTTATAGCGGAAATCCAGCAGCGTGGAGAGATTGTCGTTAACACGCAGGACGATATTGCCGCCCTTGCCGCCGTCTCCCCCGTCGGGACCACCGGCGGCCACATATTTTTCACGGTGAAATGCAACGGCACCATTGCCGCCGTTACCGGCTTTTACATAGATTTTTACTTTATCAATAAACATCGATACACACCTGCTTTCATTGGGGTGGAGTTTGCGGGTTTTGATTTAGAAAAGCAACCCAGTCAAACTGATCCATGATCCGCTTGCCGTTGCTGGGGTGGGCTTTTTTGACGATATCGCCGATCTCAGATTTTGACTCAAAGCCCTGAATATAAAAGTGATTTGGGTTGTCATCGGGTTGATGCACAAAGAGCACCTTGGGATACGGAAGCGCATCGAATCGGCGGGATAGCTCCGGCGTAAACCCGTCACGATCCGTAGCGACCAGATAGAGCCGATCAAAACAGATGCGCTTGATCCGTCGCTCCCACGCTTCTTTCGCCTGTGTATAGCTGTCATAATGAACCAGATGCAGCTTCAAATCGCCCAGAAGCGCCATGGGATAGTCGGCTTCCTCCCGGCAAGGCTGCAAAGGCAGCTGCAAATAACTCTGAGCGTCTTCGCAAAAACGAATAAAATCACCGCAGGAAAGGAACAAATTGACGAATGGCGTAGAGAATGGAAGACCGAGATCGTGGTAGAGCATACCTCCGATACAGTTGCAGGAAAAAATCGTAAAGTCCTCACGAAGGAGCTGTTTGCGCATCTTCTTCATATATTTTTTGCGGCGATGCGACCATAATGCATGGTCAACGACTTTTTTTATCATAGCTTCATCCTTCTGCGCCAAACGGAAGCGACTTAAAAAAAGACCGGAACAGGGTCTGTTCCGGTCTTGATTGTGCAATTACTGCTTTGCGTAAACGGAGCACTGCTTACGATCCTTGCCCTTGCGCTCGAACTTAACGGTGCCGTCAATGAGAGCGAAGAGGGTATCATCGGTACCGATACCGACGTTGTTACCGGGATGGATGTGAGTGCCTCTCTGGCGAACCAGAATGTTGCCGGCCAGAACGAACTGACCGTCTGCGCGCTTTACGCCCAATCTCTTGGACTCGGAGTCACGACCGTTCTTGGTAGAACCGCCGCCCTTCTTATGTGCGAAGAACTGAAAACCGATTTTCAGCATGTGTTACACCTCCATAACTTCGATAAAATCAGGATAATCATCCCGCAGGGAGCACATGGTCAGCATAAAGCCGGTCAGCACTGCCTGAACTGCGTCCTCATCGTCGCAAGCTGCGGGAAGCGTGAGGGTGATTCGGGGTTCTGCTTCATTGACTCTGGTATTGGCATGGTTGCCAAGGACATCGTTAATGATGCACTCTGTCATAGTGACCGCAGAAGAGACAGAAGCACAGATAATGTCACTTCCCTGCTCTGCATAGCCGCTATGCCCCGATACGGAGAATCCGTGAATTCTGCCGTTCTGATTGAAAATATCTACCTTAATCATTACACGGAGATCTTCTCAATCTGCACCTTGGTATAAGGCTGTCTGTGGCCGCGGATGGACTTGGAGTCCTTCTTGGGGCGATACTTGAAAACGGTGATCTTCTTGGACTTGCCGTTCTTCAGTACCTTCGCTTCGACGGAAGCGCCTGCGACTACGGGGGCGCCGAACTTGGAGTTCTCGCCGTCCACGACTGCCAGCACCTGATCGAAGGTTACGGTTTCTTCAGCTTCAACGTTCAGCTTCTCAATGAAAATGATGTCGCCTTCCTTAACGCTGTACTGCTTGCCACCGGTAACGATAACTGCCTGCATGGTTTCTTGCACCTACCTTTTCTGTAGACTCGCTCTTGAGGTGTGGATCGCTCCAACTTCGACCTCTTCAATGCGGCGCACATATTCTATCATTCTTTACAGCAAATGTCAAACATTTTTTGCATAATTTTTGCATATTTTTTATTAATTTATTGAAAATTTTCACGTGTTGCTATTTCCTTCCGTCAAATTGTGTGATAGAATGAAACACAGCATAAGATCCGGAGGGAAACATATGAGAATACGAAGATTTTTAGCACTGCTTTTGAGCTTTTGTATACTGTTCGGCCTTTCTTATTCCGCTTCTGCTACAACTTCTGCGGAGATCCAGGAAGAGATCGATCGTCTGGAGGAAGAGGCGGAAGAAATCCGCGCGCAGCAGGAATCGCTGGAGGAAGAACAGGCACAGATCAGTGCAGAAGCGATGACCTATGCGGAGCAGAAGCGGCAGATTGACCTGGAGATCCAATATGTGCGCGATTCTGTTACCAATATTAATGCCCAGGTACATCAGTACAATCTGCTGATTGCAGAGCGACAGGTAGAGCTGGATACTCTTGAAGCAGAGCATGCCGATCTTCTCGGTCGCTATCAGCTGCGGATGCGCGCCATGCAGGAGCGGGGCGATGTGACCATATGGTCTGTCCTCTTCGATTCCAAGAGCTTTGCCGATTTACTGAACAGCCGTGTTATGATCGAAGAGATCGCCCGTGCGGATCGCAATATGCTGGATCAGCTTATGGCAAGCTCTCAGGAAATTCTGACAGCAAAGGATTTGCTGGCGGAACAGAAGCTTGCACTGGAAGTTATGAAGCTGCAGCTGGCCGAGCAGGAGGCTGCCCTTGAATTGCTGCGCGAAGAGGCTGATGAAATGATTGCTGCCCTGAACGCAGATCGGGCGAGGCTGGAAGAAGAGATTATGAAGGCAGAGGCTCTGGAGGCAGAGCTTGTGGCGGAGATTGCCAAGAAGGAAGAAGAATATACCGAAAAGCTCAAGGATGAAAACGGCGGCTTTATTCCCGATCCCAACGAGCACGGTTTTATTTTTCCTGTAGATCCCAGCGGTTTTGTTTACCTTTCCTCCCCTTACGGCATGCGTTATCATCCCATCAGCGGAAATTACACCATGCACAACGGCGTGGACTTTGCTGCCTATCTGGGGACCCCTACTTATGCAGCCAAAAGCGGCGTGGTAACTACCGCCCGTTATGGTGCCGGTTGGGGCAATTACGTTGTGATCAACCATGGTGATGGCTTCTCTACCCTTTATGCGCACTTTGATACCATCAAGGTCAGTGAGGGCGACATTGTCTCCCAGGGGCAGATCATCGGCACTGTTGGCTCCACAGGTAACTCTACGGGCCCGCATTTGCATTTTACCATGTATTATAACGGAGATACGGTCAATCCTATGATCTATGTCTCTCTGCCTTGATAAAAATGACGCAGCGATTTTGCTGCGTCATTATTTATATAGTCTTGATATTGGATGAAATATTACTCAGAGCCTGTCCCGCCTCTTCCTTGCTGCCGGGACGACAGGCAAGATCTCCCAGAGAGAGCATGCCCACTACCCTGCCCTTGTCCTGCACAGGAAGACGGCGGATCTGCTCTTTTGCCATCAGAGCAGTGGCTTTGTCCAGGGACTCCGATGCTTCAACACTGAACACACGTCTTGTCATGATCTCTGAAACCTTCGTTGTCTGGGGATCTTCGTCGGCGGCGATACAGCGCAGCACGATGTCACGGTCGGTGATCATCCCCTTTAATACGCCGTTCTTGCCACAGACCGGCAGTGCGCCGATGTTATGTCGTGACAATAGTCTTGCGGCTACAGCGGCGCTCTCTTCCGGCGAGACGGTGACCGGTTTAGTGGACATTACTTCATTTACATTCATAATTTTCCTCCCATAAACTCAGCCCCCGCCGAACAAAGCCGGCAGGGGCTGTTCTTATATGGAATTATGGGAAGTAATGGGAATCTTTATACCTTACTTCTGAAAGCTGGCATGAATGGCAGCAGCGGCCTTCTTACCTGCGCCCATGGCCAGGATGACGGTGGCTGCGCCGGTAACGGCATCGCCGCCTGCATAAACTGCTTCACGGGTGGTCATGTTCTCCTCATTGACAATGAGGCAGCCCTTCTTGTTGGTCTCCAGACCGGGAGTAGTGGAGCGGATCAGGGGGTTGGGGCTGGTGCCCAGGGACATGATGACAGTATCCACAGGCAGTTCAAATTCGCTGCCGGGGATGGCCACGGGACGGCGTCTGCCGGAGGCATCGGGCTCGCCCAGCTCCATGCGGATGCATTCCATAGCGCCCACACGGCCGTTGCCGTCGTCCAGGATGCGGGTGGGGTTGCACAGGGTGCAGAGCTCAATACCCTCTTCCTTGGCATGGTGCAGCTCTTCCAGACGGGCGGGCATCTCGGCCTCACCACGACGGTAGACGATGTAAACATGCTCAGCGCCCAGACGTTTTGCGCAGCGGGCAGCGTCCATAGCCACATTACCGCCACCGACAACGGCCACAGCCTTGGAGACGATAACGGGGGTATCGCTCTCTTCGTTATAAGCCTTCATGAGGTTAATACGGGTCAGGTACTCATTTGCGGACATAACGCCCTTCAGAGCCTCGCCTTCAATGTTCATGAACATGGGAAGACCGGCACCGGAGCCGACGAAAATGGCCTTAAAGCCCATTTCGAAGAGCTCGTCAATGGACAGCACCTTGCCGATGACCATGTTGGTCATGACCTTGACACCCATAGCTTCCAGCTTCTTGACCTCGTTAGCCACAATGGCCTTGGGCAGACGGAATTCGGGAATACCGT
>JAZNVK010000149.1:0-4188 GCA_045592805.1 Faecousia sp. | reverse complement strand
GCTGCCCAGGTCCACTTCGACCGCCGTGCAGACGAGCCGGTCAATGCCGGTCTGGATGCCTATCAGCAGTATGCAAGCACCCAGCTGTCCGCAGAGCTGACCGATGTGAGAACCTACGTGGATAACGACCGCACGATCACGGCTGTTACCGCTATGGGCTTCAATGTCAACTTCGCAGACAAGACCGAGATCAATGCCAAACTGACCATTGCTGAAGGCTACGGCAAGGAAGACATCACCTCCGTCAAGGTTCTCAATGAGTCCGGCGAGGAAGTCGCCACCCTCACCGAGTTCACCGAGCTGGAGGATGGCAGACTTCAGGTGACCTTTACCGGTGTGAAGTCCGCTAATATGCGCGATATGTACTACTTTGTCGCTTACGTTGGCGATCAGGTTGCCTCCCAGAACGTGGGCTACAGCATTGAAGCCTATGCCAAGAGCAACATCGGCTCCGCCGATGCCGCCCTGGCCGCTCTGGTGAGAAACTGCATCTACTACGGCGACAGCGCCAAGGTCTACTTCGACAGCCTCATCAAGTAATTCCAAAAAACGCAACAAGCGCCGTGGGAGATCCTCCCACGGCGCAATTTTTGTCTGTATGCAGAAAATGGGAATATAACCGTACATATCCTCCTGCCCTATGGCAAAATGCACAAATTTTCAGGAAAAATTCTAACTTTCTGACAATTGCCAAGAAAGCGTTTGCTATACTATAATTAAATTGTCTTTATGCGCAAAATATTATTTAGGAGGAATTTATAGCGTATGATGAATCTGTTGAAACGTTTCCACAACAGCAGCTGGATCAAGCGCACCCTGAGCCTCTGCCTGGCTCTGGCCATGGTGTTTGCTCTGCTGCCCGCAATGTCCAACTCTGCCGATGCACTGGCAGCAGGGGACACTGTCTACCTGAAGCCCAATTCCAACTGGACCCAGGCAGGCGCCCGCTTTGCTATCTACTACTTCGGCGCAGGCGAGACTTGGGTCGATATGACCGACTCCGATGGAGACGGCGTCTATGAGAGCGTCATCCCCACCGGCGGTTATTCTTCCATGATCTTCTGCCGTATGAACCCCTCTGCTGCGGCCAACAACTGGAACAACAAGTGGAACCAGACCGACGATCTGGCCATCCCCACCGACGGCACCAATCTTTACACCGTTAAAGCCGGTACCTGGGATTATGGCGTCGGAACCTGGTCTACCTTTGAAGGTGCTGTGGAGCCCGAGCCCGAGCTCACTCCTCCCGCAGCCGGTACCACCCTGTACTTCAAGCCGGGTAGCCAGTGGGGCAGTGATGCCGCCCGCTATGCTGCTTACTTCTTTAACTCCAACAACAATGCTGTTTGGGTTGACCTGACCGATACCGACGGCGACGGCTACTTTGAGGTCGTGATCCCCGCTGGTGGCTATACCACCGTCATTTTCTGCCGTATGGACGGCACCATCCTGGAGAACTCCTGGGATGCCAAGTTCAACCAGACCCTCGACCTCCCTCTGGACGAGAACTATAACTGCTTCACCATGGACGATGCCACCCAGTGGGAAACCTCTGCAGACGGTACCTGGAGCGTTTATACTCCTTCCGGATCCGGCGGCAATGAAGGCGGCGAAGGTGGAGAAGGCGGCGAAACCACTCCTGCTGAGTACTGCCTGGTCGGCTACATCAATGGCGCTGACGATGGCAACGGCGACGACTATGCCTCCACCAATCACAAGTTCGTCAATGGCTCCCTGACCATGACCTTCACCGAGACCAGCTATGTTTTCGTGAAGACCACGGATAACGCTAACTGGTACATGACCCAGACCTTCACCCAGGGCACGACCGCAACTCTTTACAACACCTCCACCGGTGCCATGGAGAAGATGCAGGTTCCCGCAGGCGAAGTTACCTTCACTCTGGTCGTCAATGCGGACGGCACCCTGACCCTGAGCTACACCGTCGCAGGCGGCGGAAACACCGGCGGCGATACCCCCGCATCCGACTACTATCTCTTCGGCTATATCGACCGTGCTGACTACGGTGTAGGCGACGACTATGCCACCCTGGGCAAGTACGGCTTCGACGAGAACGGCAAGCTGACCACCTCCTTCGTAGCTGACAGCTACGTGGGCGTTAAGTCTGCCGACCTGTCCTGCTGGTATCAGACCGATGGCTGGAAGGGAAGCGTGACCTCCGCTACCCTCATCGACTCCAACTATTTCCCCGATGTCAATGTCAACACCCTGGACAAGCTCTTTGTCCCCGGCGGCGTGGAGATCACCTTCACCCTGACTGTCAACAATGACCATACCGTCACCCTGAGCTATGAAGCCGATACCCTCCAGGTTGAGGATACCAGCGGCATCCAGGACGGCACGACCCTCCATGCCTGGAACTGGTCCTTCATTCAGATTGCCAACTATATGGATCAGATCGCAGAAATGGGCTTTACCGCGATTCAGACCTCTCCTGTACAGCCTCTGAAGGAGCCCACCAACCTGTCTCACCACAGCATCGAGGGCAACTGGTGGGTCTACTACCAGCCCGTTGATTTCGTTATCACCACCGACTCCGGCAATGCTCTGGGCACCAAGTCCGATCTGGAAGCGATGATCGCTGTTGCCCATGAGTACGGCATCAAGGTCATCGTTGACGTAGTTGCCAACCACCTGGGTAACGCCACCGGCAACGATCTTGCCGAGGCCATCCCCGACTATCTCCGCAACAACGACTATTGGCACGATATCACCGTGGATATCTCTCAGACCGATTATGCCAACGGCAACCGTGCCGGCATCACCGGCAAGTGCATGGGCGGTCTGCCTGATCTGAACACTGCCAACAAGGACGTGCAGAACTACGTGCTGGACTTCCTGAAGGAGTGTATCGATATCGGCGTTGACGGCTTCCGCTTTGACGCTGCCAAGCACATTGAGACTCCCGATGATGCTGCCGGTGTTGCCAGCGACTTCTGGCCCACCGTCATTGGAGGTGCAAGAGCCTATGCCGAGGAAACCAGAGGCATTGACCTCTACTGCTACGGCGAGACTCTGGACGAGCCCGGCGGCATGCTCCCCATCTCCGCATATACCAAGTATATGTCCGTTACCGATAACTCCTGGGGCAATACCCTCCGTGGTAACATCGCAGCCGGTACCGCTGCCATCAACGAAGGCTACAACAAGGTAGCCAATCCCGGTCAGCTGGTTGTTTGGGCAGAGTCCCATGATACCTTTGCCGATGGCACTTCCTCCGGCGTAACGGAGACCCAGATCAATAAAACCTGGGCTCTGGTCGCAGCCCGTGCCGATGTTATGGGCCTTTATCTTGCCCGTCCCAAGAGTGTAGAAGATCCCATCGGTAACTTCACTACTACCAACTGGACCGATGCCGTTGTCAAGGCTGCAAACCAGTTCCATACGCATTTCGTCGGCCAGGACGAGATCGTCAGCACCTACGGCGACCTCATTTACGTTGAGCGTGGTACCTCCGGCGTGGTTATTGTTGCGCCCAATGCCGCAGCGGGTCAGTATGTCGAGGTTGATATTCCTGTCTATGCTATGGAAGACGGCACCTACACCGATCAGCTGATCGGTGAGGACTACACCGTCAGCAATGGTCGTCTCACCGGTACCATCCGTATCAATGGTGTTTCCGTTGTCTATAACAAGCCTGCCTGTGCGCATGAGAACACCACCACCACTACCGTTGATCCCACTTGTGAGGGCTGGGGTCAGACCTATGTCAAGTGTGATGACTGCGGCGAGATTCTGTCTCTCGTTGATATCGAGCCCACCGGCCACGACTACACCTACACCAATAACGGCGAGAACCATACCGTCGGCTGTTCCAACGGTTGCGGCTACAGTGCCACCGAGGATCACGCCTACGTAAACGGCAGCTGCCTCTGCGGCGCTACCGAAACTGTGATCCCTGCAGAGCCCACAGAGATCGCTATCAAGATCGGTCATACCGTCAGCTTCGACTCCGACCTGAAGATGAACTACCGTATCAAGTATACGGATCTCGCTGCGGCCGTCCCCAATTACACTACGGAAGGTGCATACCTGACCGTGGAGAAGGATCGCTATCCCAAGGGCGGCGGTGCCATGACCGTGGAAACCGTCACTCTGTACCCCGACCTGACCACCGATTCCACCCGTGTGCTCTTCAGCCTCCCCGGCATCCAGTCCGTGGAAATG
>JAZNVK010000148.1:0-16316 GCA_045592805.1 Faecousia sp. | reverse complement strand
AGCATTGTCCATCTGGGTCTGCTGCCCGGTTTGAAGCAGCCTGCCCTCTGCTCTGCCCTCCCCTGCTCCGGACGGGAGTTCCTGTGCCTGGTGGACTGTGGCGCCAATGTGGATGCCAAGCCCAGGGATCTGGTGCGCTTTGCCCGGATGGGAGACGCCTTTATGAAATGCCTCTGCGGCATGGAATCCCCCAGAGTGGGCCTGATGAACGTGGGCACAGAGCCCGGTAAGGGCGATGAGAAGACCAAGGAGGTCTACCAGCTCCTGCAGGAACAGCCGCTGAACTTCATCGGCAATATTGAGGGCAGCGATATGGTCTCCGACGTGGCCGATGTGATCGTGGCAGACGGCTTTGTGGGCAATGTACTGCTGAAGAACACCGAGGCCGTGGGCAAGGCCGCCCTGGCACTGGTGGAGGAGCAGATGAAGAAAGCCCCCAGTGAAGCCCTCAGCGCCCTGCACAAGGAGCTGCTCGCCCGCTATGATTTCAATAACCGTGGCGGCGCTACCTTCCTGGGAACGAAAAAAACCGTCATCAAAATGCACGGCTGCGCCACCGCTCAGACCGTGGTAGCCTGCATCCATCAGGCGCTGCGGCTGACAGATGCCGACTTTATCAGCCAATTGGAAAAAGCGCTGCAAAACTAAAAATAACAGGGGCTGTTTTCACAGCCCCTGTGCCATATGTATGATGCGCTTAATCCTTCTTATACTCCCGATAAGCGGAGATGTACACACCCTTGCGCAGCCAGTATTCAAAGGGCACGCAGAGGATCATGACAAAATTGAAGCTCAACCACAGCCCCATGCCGAAATTGTTCAGCCAGGGGAACATGAAGGAGTTCAGATAACACAAAATCGTATAGACCACATAGCGGATGATGGTATGGATGGTCTGGCGCATGGTATCCCGATAGAGAATATTGCGGAAGATCACCGCCCGATCCAGAATCAGGTGCAGCCCCAGAGAGAGCACACCTGCGGTGGGGACGGTATAGTTCAGGTACGAAAAGCGGAACACCAGGGATGCCACCAGCATCAGCACCTCCGCCAAAAGCAGGGCGGCAAAGCTGCCTGCGGCGCTGGCAAAAAGGCGGCGATAGATCCGCAGCGTGTCCTTCACCGGATCGAAATGGGAGGACTTGTTGCCGTCGATGTAGATAGCATCAATGGGCAGAGTTGTAATACTCACATGCTGCTTATCGGCATAGTAGAGGGTATTCATCTCGTAGTCGTACTTCTCCCCCGCAACCTGCAGCAGCCAGGAGATATGCTCCGCCTTAAAGCCACGGAGACCGGACTGATTATCCCGCAGGAAGTGACCCGACAGAAGGGTATAGATAAAACGGGACAGATCGTTGCCGATCTTGGAGCGGAAGGGGATCTTGCGGTGCAGGCGGCGCATGGTCAGCACAAAGCCGGCGCCCTCACGGAGCTCATGACGCACACGGAGGATATCCTCCACCCGATGCTGCCCGTCAGCGTCAGCAGTGATGAAATACTCCATCTCCGGGAAGTATTCCTTCAGCGCCGACATACCCTTCTTCAGGGCAGAGCCTTTGCCGCCGTTTTTCTCAGCGGTAAGGACACGGGCATAGGGCTTCACCTGCTCAAAAACAGAGCGGTAAGCCTCGCCGCTGCCGTCATCCACTACCAGGATGCCGAAGCCCTCTGCGTGGAGCCTCTCCACCAGCTCGCAAAGGCAGCCATCCGGGCAATATGCCGGAATCAATACGATTTCTTTCATAAATTCTCTCTCTTTTTTCTTATTTTGTCTCTTTCTCTATAAAGGCGGCGATCTCCGCCATCAGTTCTTCGTTGGCCGTGCCGTCGGCATCGTAGAGAATATCCACATGCCCCTGCGCACCGCGCTCCTCCCAGGAGAGGAAGTGGACATTTCCCGATTGGATCTCCGCCCGATGAGCCATGACGGAATGGGCATCATGGGACACGGTCTCATCCGCCACACCGTGGATGATCAGGGTGGGGATCTCCGTGCTGTTCAGAAGCTCCGATACCTCCAGATTGGCAGTATCGTAGTCAAAGAGCAGACTCTGGTACAGCCAGAGGAAGGGATAATTCACATAGGCCAGAGGCCCTACCGCATCGGCCGCCGGCTCGATCACCGCATCCATGGCGCTGTTGACACCGGCCACACTGATAATGGCGCTGATGTCGTAGTCCGACGCTGCCATGGCGCAGACCGCATAGCCGCCCCGGCTGTGACCAAAGAGCACCAGCGCCTCGTAGCCATAGCGGTCGCAGGAGTCCAGATAGTCTATCGCAGCGCTGAGATCGTAGATCTCCTGGGGGAAGCCCACATAGCTCTCGCCGCCGCTTTCATAGCTGCCGGTGGGGTCAAAGCTGAACACACCCCAGCCCTGCCCCTGAAAATAGCGGATCTGCTGGGCATAGCTGTCTGCCCCGGCATGGAAGCCCGGCGCAAGCAGAACCAGGACTTTTTTCTCCAAACTTGGGTAATAATAGCCTTGCAGTTCATTCTCCCCTGCCATAAACCGTGGCATTTCCCGCTCCACGCAGGAGCAGGCGGCGGTCTGCGGGTCATAGCGGCGGAAAATTCCGTCGTAGACCAGCTTGGTGGCAGCCAGAGACAGCAGCACAAAGGCAGCAAAGGTGATTGTAATGACGCGCAAAACCCTCTTCTTTTTCCGATTCGCTTTCGCTGCCATAATCATCACCGTTTTTTCTGATTTCTAAACAAAAGGATGGGTCAACATGGAACTGAATGTTTTTTCCGAAGCCCGGTATGCGGAACGCATGGAGGCGCTGGAGCAGGAGCTGCAGGCCGTTCGCCGGAGTGGAATGCTCACCGCCTTTGACGGGCTGAGCCTCTACTACGAGCACTTTCCCATGGAGGGCGCAGAGCGCTGTCTGGTGCTGGTACACGGTTTTACGGAATTCTCCGAAAAATATCACGAGCTCTGCGGCTATTTCCGTCAGGCAGGCTATCATGTATTTCTCTATGACCAGAGAGGTCACGGTCTGTCCGGTCGGCAGGTGCAGCCTCTGAGCCTGAGCCATGTGGACAGCTACGAGGACTACCGAAAGGATCTGGAACAGTTTATGCAGGAGGTAGTCTACCCCGAGGCCAAGGGACGTCCCGTGTATCTCTTCGGTCACTCCATGGGCTGCGCCGTTGCAACCCTGTACCTGCAGAAGCACCCCGGTGAAATCGAAAAAGCGGTCTTATCCTCTCCCATGGTGGTTCCGGTAGCGCCGCTGCCCATTTGGTTCCTGTCCTGGTATACCAAACGGGAGGGCAAGAAGCTTGGCTTCACCGCCCGTTTCCCCCACACAAAGGACTTTGACCCCAATCCCGTCTTTGAGAAGAGCTCTGATGCCAGCCGCAGCCGCTTCGAGCACCATATCAAGCTGCGCCGGGCAGAGCCCCGTTATCAAAACGCCGCCTCTACCCACGGCTGGATGCACAGCACATTGAATATTCATAAGAAATTATTGGATCGAAAGGCACTTGCGCCAATTCAGACGGAGATCCTTATGACCCAGGCAGGGCAGGACAGGGTGGTCTACTTAAAGCCTCAGGACAAGCTGGCAAAGCAGCTGTCCCACTGCAAAAAGGTCGTCTTCCCCCAGGCAAAGCACACTATTTTCTACGGCGACGAAGAGACCCTCCGCAATTATTTGCGCTGCGTACTGGACTTTCTGGCAGGCTGAGCCGTTCTTGCGGCCTCGGCCTTAGCCTCGTCCAGCACCACCCGCCACAGTGCCAGCAGCACCGGCCCTACATGCACCCGGATGTGGGCCTCCAGCTCCACCTCGTTCTCCCCACGGTCATAATCGCAGCGCAGATCTACGGAGAGCTTTTTGCGGTGAATGGGCATGATATTGTCCAGCACGCCCAGGGCAGGATAGACAAAGGCGCAGAGCTCCCCGTAGGCCATGGCGGTATCGTCCGGCTCATCTCCACCGCAGACCGCCCGGAGCTTCAGCTTCCGCAGGCGGCACTTGGGCAGCAGGTAGACGATCTCCCGAAGGAGGGACAGCAGCACACGCAGGATCTGCCCGGCGGTAGTGCCTACGCCCATGCTGGAGACACTCTTTTTCAGAGATTTGACCGAGTCAAAACGGGACAGACCGGACAGGTCCTTCACCAAGCGTAAAATCGGGTTATTGGGGTTGGGAACCTCTCCAAAAACCATCCAAAGCAGCCTGTAACGGTAGTACAGGCTGTTTTCTTTATCATAATACACATAGACATAGACGGGAAGCAGGCAGATCACCGTGATCAGCAGCGCCAAAAAGCCCAAGATGCCTAAAATGATCCAAAGTGCGATCACAGTACAATCCCCTCTCCCACACAGATTTCCACCCTATAGTATAGCACAGTTTACGGAAAAGTACAAGGGAAATACTATCCATCCAGGCCGGCATCGTAGAGGGTGTTCTTGGGAATACCGCTCTCCCTGGATACCTGCTTGGCGGCATCCTTGCGGCTCAGCCCCTCCGCCATCAGTGCCTGCATCCGTTTCAGAGCAGCCGGGAGATCAGTCTGCTTCTCCTCAAGTACGCCACCGGCTACCACCAGCACATACTCGCCACGGGGTGCATTTTCTTTATAATAGGCCACAGATTCGCCCAAAGTCAGCCGCAGCACCTCCTCGTGGAGCTTGGTCAATTCACGACAGAGGCTGATAGAGCGCTCCGCCCCAAAGGTCTGAAGCAGATCCTCCAGGGTGTCTGTCAGCTTATGGGGCGCTTCGTAGAAGATCATGGTACGGGTCTCTGCCTTCAGGCTCTCCAGATGGGCGCGGCGCTGCTTCTTGTTGGTGCTGAGGAAGCCCTCAAAGCAGAAACGGCCTGTGGGGAGGGCAGACATGCTCAGAGCCGTAATGGCGGCGCAGGGGCCGGGAATGGAGGTGACAGTGATGCCGTTCTCGGCGCAGAGACGCACCAGATCCTCCCCGGGGTCAGAGATGGCAGGTGTGCCTGCATCGGAGACCTGTGCGCAGTTTTCCCCCGCCAGAATGCGCTCTACGATCTTCCTGCCGCTGAACTCCTTATTGTGCTCATAATAGCTCACAAGAGGCTTTTTCAGCTCCAGGTGGTTTAACAAGCGAAGGGTCACACGGGTGTCCTCGGCGGCAATAAAATCCGCCTGCTCCAGCGCCTGACGGCAGCGGGGCGAAATATCCGAAAGATTCCCGATGGGGGTGGGAACCAGGGTCAATGTACCGCTCATTTGTCTCCTCCTATATGGTAGGCGGCCTTGTATTCCTCGGTAGGAAGGCCGTTTTCGTCAAATTCAATGAAATCCGCCTCATAGCGCAGATCCGGCTTGCCGCCCCGTACCGCCTCCACAAAGAAGAGACAGCAGGGGGAAGAGGGCTTGTGCCGCACCCACTGCAGACGCTTGGGCTCCAGACCCGCACGGCGCAGCTCACAGAGCACATCGCACAGACGGGAGGGCAAATGCACCAGAGAAAAGCGCCCTCCGGTGGGCAGCAGCCATGCCGCCGCCTCGCAGAGCTGACGCAAATTCAGGCTTTCCTCACTGCGTGCCATGCCGTGCTTTTCGCTGGTTTTTCCGCTACCCACAGGAAAATAAGGCGGATTGGAAACAGCACCGTCAAAGCTGCCTGCGGCAAAGTGCTTGCGGATCTCCCGTACATCACCGTGGCAGGAGAACAGTCGCTGCTCCAGATGGTTGGCGCGAATGTTCTCCAGCGCACGGAGATGGGCTGCTTCGTCCAGTTCAATGCCCTGTACGCGCAGAGTCTCACTTTTGGCACACAGCAGCAGCCCCAGCGTGCCGCAGCCGCTGCCCAGATCCGCCATTTTTCCGGCAGGACGGACAAAGGAGGCCAGCAGCACAGAGTCTGTAGAAAGAGGAAAGCTCTCATCCTCCAAGCGCAGAATGTACTTCTGCCCCAGTGTCTCTTCCATGCCGCACCTCCCTTTTTTCTTTATTGTATCATATTTTGGATAAAATGCAATCGCTTCAGACAAGGGAAAGGCAGGCATAAGGGGCAATTCAGAAAATATTTTGCTTTTCTTGTTTTTACCGATTGCTTTTTTTGAAAAACATGATAGAATAAAGCTGCAAACCAAAAACACTACATATAGGAGGTAAAGATCATGGCATATAAGATCACCGACGCTTGTGTAGCTTGCGGCTCCTGCGCCGACGCTTGCCCCATGGAAGCTATCGTTGAGGGCGACGGCAAGTACGAGATCAACGCTGACATCTGTGTTGGCTGCGGCTCCTGCGCCGACACCTGCCCCATGGAAGCTATCGTTGAGGAGTAATTCTCAAAATAAAAAAGCCGTTCCCGAAAGGGAGCGGCTTTTTTATTTCCGCTTGGCAAAGGGCAGAGCTGTTCCGCTAAAGGAAAACTTATCTTAGGTGAATAACGAATGGTGAATAGTGAATAATGGAGGTATCGGCTCCGCCGATTTATTTAAAATCAATGCGCAAAGCGCATACCTTCGCCATTCACCATTCACTATTCATCATTCACCACTCCAACGCAAATTTCCGTTTCTGCTTGCTGCTATTTCGCAAAAAGCCGCCTCTGTCTTGTTTGGACAGAGGCGGTTTGTTTTGTTATTCTTTGGCTAAGGCTCGATACAGGAAGGTTACGATCTGGCCTCTGGTGCAGCTGTCCTCGGGGGAGAATTTGCCGCCGCCGGTGCCGTTGGTGATGCCGTTTTCCACCGCCCATAGGATGGGCTGGTAGTAGTAGACGGTTTCGGGTACATCGCTAAAGGGGTTCTCGTTCCCCGTGGGGGTGGGCTTTCCGCAGGCACGCCACAGGAAGGTAGCGACCTGACCACGGGTGCAGGTAGCCTCCGGAGAGAAGGTGGTGGCAGAGGTGCCGGTGGTGATCCCCTGCTCTACCGCCCACAAAATCGCCTTGTAGTAATACATGGTCTCGGGGACATCGGTGAAGGGATTTACACTCATTTTCGGCTCCGGAGAGCCAAAGGCACGCCACAGGAAGGTGACGATCTGTCCACGGGTACAGGGCTTCTCCGGAGAGAACTCCGTGGGAGAAGTGCCGTTGGTCACACCCTGCTGCACCGCCCAGAGGACGGGATTGGCATAGTAGTCCGTCTCCTTCACATCCAGGAAGGGGATCTCCACATACTCTGCCTCACCACAGAAGATGCACAGGCCGTTCTCGTAGATATGACCCACAGGCGCAATAGCCTCACCGGGGGTGACAATATCGTCACAGCGCAGGCAGCGCAGATCGCCACTGTAGCCGTGCTCACTGCAGGTGGGTTCGTAGGCACCGGATAGATAGGTCTCGCCGTGACCCAGGGCTTCGATGGTCTCGCCGTATTCCAGCACTTGGTCGCAGACACCGCAGTAGAGGTCGCCGGTGTAGCCCTCTTCCAGGCAGGTGGGGTCCATTGCGTTCCGATACTCGGTCTGAGAATGTCCCGTTGCCCCAATGACCTCGCCCTGCTCCAGGCAGATACCGCAGGTGCGGCACTGCAGGTCGCCGGTATAGCCCGGCTCCGTACAGGTGGGAGCATAGGCTCCGATCCGCTCCTGCTCCGGATGGTTCAGGGGCTCCAGGGTCTCGCCGGCTATGACATAGGCATCGCAGAGATAGCACCAGGTATCCCCGGAATAGCCGGGCTCGGTGCAGGTAGGCTCGATTTTGCCGTCTACACGGGTGTCGGGGTGGTTCAGAGGGGGAATGACCTGGCCACGCTCTACAATATCGCCGCAGATCAGGCACTTCACGTCGCCGGTATAGCCCGGCTCTGTGCAGGTGGCCGCTCTCTCATTATAGAGGCGCATTTCGTCGTGGAAGCACCGCGGCCGCTCGGTCAGGTAGGTGTCGCAGATGGTGCAGCGGGGATACAGCGCACCCTCGATCTCATACCATAAGATCTCCTCGCCACTTGCGCCATAGTGGAAGGTGACGATGGTCAGGAGAGGATTGCCACTGCCTATCTGGACCTTTTTCCAGGTGTTCTGGCTGCCGCTGAAGAGGACATGGCAGAAGCGCTCGCATTGATCAAAGGCACGCTCGCCAATGGAGGTCACCGTAGAGGGGAGGGAGGCATAGACCAGAGAGCTGCACTCCTGATAGGCCGCTGCGCCAATGGAGGTTACGCCGTAGGGCACTCGGGCAGAAACCAGGCTGCTGCAGCTGTCAAACATTCCGTCGGAAATAGCCGTAAGACCCTGCATACCCCACGCATAGGTCAGAGAAGTACAATAGCGGAAGGCAAAACCTCCAACCGAGGTTACCGTATTGGGGATATAGATCTCCTGCAGAGAACTGCAGCCGTGGAAGGTGCTGGTACCAATGGACTCCAGACCATAGGGCAAAGAGATGGTCTCTATGGACGCACAGTTCAGGAAGGCATAGCTTCCGATGGAGGTGACGCCCTCGGGGATGACCAAGTCCACCAGCAGTTCCCCGTTGAGGTACAGGTCGCCGCCGTAGCACAGAGGCGTTGCGGACATGGTGCCGAAGTGGATGGAACACCAGGCGGCCAGATCGGTGATATGCACCTCCTCCACCGCACTACAGCCGGTGAAAACCTCATGGTCACTGTACTCCAGAGTGGTGGGCATGGTGACCTTCTTCAGGGCGCTGCAATTAGCGAAGGCATCGTTTCTCAGATAGGTTGAGCCGCCGATCACCAGCTCTTCCAGAGCGCTGCACTCCGCAAAGGCATAGAACTCGATCCAACCCTCCACCTTGCCCGTATCCACATAGCGCAGAGAATCGCAGCTGTAGAAGGTATACTCGCAGATCCGCTCCAGCGCACCGGGGAAAACCACAGCGGTCAGGGCATCGCAGTCATAGAAGGCATAGGTACCCAGGTTCTTCAGCCCCGTGCCGAAGGCGACGGTCTCCAGCTTGTCGCAATCCTGGAAGCAGTACTCCCCGATGGTGGTCAGGCTGTCGGGCAGGCTCACAGTCTGCAGGGAATCGCAGTGGTAGAAGGCGTATTCCCCGATTTCTTTCAGATTTTCGCTGCCTGCAAAGCTGAGCAGGCTGTCGCAATCGTAGAAGGCGGAGGCGCTGATGCTCTCCAGGAATTTACCGCCGGTGACGGAGACCAGGACATCGCAGTCCCGGAAGGCAGCCGACTGGATACTCTTCACAGAGTCGGGCAGGCAGATGGTGGTCAGAGCGACGCAATCCTGGAAGGCAGAGCCACGGATGCTCTCCACCTGATTGCCCAGCACTACCTCCTTCAGGTTGGTGCAGCCCCGGAAGGCGCCGGAGTCGATGGTAGTTACGTTGTTGCCGATGGTGACCTTCTCCAGCCCCTCATCATAGGCAAAGGCCTGGAAATCGATGTAGGTGACCGGGAAGCCCTCAATGGTATCGGGAATGACTACCTCGGCCACAGAGCCATCGAAGCCGGTGATGGTGACAGTACAAGCGGTAGGATGGATCGCATACTCCAGATACTCCGGAACACCGCAGACAAGGCAGATGCCCTCCTCAAACCAGTGGACCGTACCACCCTCCGAGAAATAGTGGAGGGGTTTTCCACAGATCGCGCACCAGGTATAGCTGCCGGTACAGACACTTCGGAGTTCCACGGGAGAGGTGCTGCAGTAATCATGACGATAGGCATTTTGAAGGGCTGTATTGTCGCTGCCAAAGGTAATTGCTGCCCAAGCCTCCGGCGAACCGTGGTGGCTGATATGGGCGATCGCATCGCAGCCCTTGAAGGCTTTCTTGCCTACCTCTGTAAGCGCACCGCCTATGTGAACGGTATAGAGATTTGCGCAATTCAGGAAGGTTTCGTTACCTATGCTTGTAAGATTTGCGCCCAATTCCACACGGAATAGCGCATCGCAGCTATAGAAAGCAGCCTCTCCCAAAGAGGTTAGGCTATCCGGAAGTCGGATGCTGTAAAGAGAATCGCAATAGGCAAAGGCATTCTTACCGATAGACTCCAGATTCTCATGCAGCGCCACCCCTGCCAAATTCTCACACTTGTAGAAGGCGGATTCACCAATGGTCGTGACCCCGGAGGGGATGGAAATATATTTCAGCTCGTCGCATTCCTTGAAGGCATAATCTACTATGGAGCCAACGGTGCGCTTCTCAATGGTTTCAGGTATGACCAGCGGCTCAGGAACAGGAACACCGCTCTTTAGTCCAAGAATTCTTACAGGTTCGTCTTTGTAAATGGTGCCATACATCAGGCATTCCGGAACTCCACACACCGTACAGCTACCCTCGGAAAAACTATGGTCATTTTCGGGAACGCGCTCATAGCCGAAGAAGGTGTCGCACAGCCTGCAGCAGCCGTACTTATACTGACAGGTGTACTCAAATTCCAGTTCGGAGAAGTTCGAATTGCAGTGCCATACAGCTTCCTTAAATGTCACATAGCCGACTTTAGAAACCAAGGTTTGATGTTTTTCTTCACTTCCTCCATAGAAGATATGGTCAATTTCGCTACACCCATTGAATGCCGTAGAAGCAATGCTCGTCACGCTGTTAGGCAGGCAGATCGAAGTCAGCATATCACAACAACGGAAGGCATCGGCATCGATTGTCTTCACGCTGTCGGGGATCCGTAAATGTCTGATATCCGCATAGTAAAATGCAGAGGGACCGATGATCGTCACATTGCTGCCCAAAGTGAGGGATTCCAGATTTGAGCAGAAATAAAATGCACTATCAGGAATACTTGTCAAACCATCTCCAATGGTGACACGCTTGAGTTTGCTGCATTCAGCAAAGGATTTCGGATTCAGCATCGTCACGCTGTCCGGAATGGTCAGCTCTGTAAGTCCGGTTTTGTAAAAGGCTTCGGTTCCGATGGAGGTTAAGGTTTCGCTGAGTTCGATTCCGGCCAGGACTTTGCAGTTCCGGAAGCTGCCATAGCCAATAGATGTCACACTCTCGCCGAGATCCACCGTCTTCAAGCTTGTACAGTCAGCAAAAACGTAGCTTTCCAAGTCCGTAACACCCTCGGGAAGCGCTACGCTTTCCAAACTTGTACAGCCGTAAAAGGCGCTTTCTCCCATAGAGGTTAGTGCGCTGCCCAGCGTTAAGGTCTTCATCGCTCTGCAATCGGAGAAGGCCTTCTCTCCAATGGATGTAACTCCATCCGGGAGCAGTACAGCTTCCAATTTTCCGCACTGCTGGAAGGCACGGTCACCGATCTTGGTAAGACCACTGCCGAAGCTGACCTCCGTCAGATTGTCGCAATGATAGAATGCCTCTTCGGGGATCTCGCTGAGCTTGTCAGAGAGCGTCACGGAGGTCAATCCATCACAGTGATCGAAGGCCCTATTTCTGATCTGTTTCACCGTGGCAGGCATACTGTAGCTGCCGGAGTAACCGCTGGGGCAGCAAATCAGCGTGCTTTTTCCCTTGTCATACAGAGTGCCATCGCTGTCCGTAGTGAAGTATTCACTTTTGTAAGTCACAGAGATCCTCTTAAAGGCGGAACTGTCAGGGAACACATCTTCTCCAATGGAACTGACTCGGTAAGTAAGTACCACACATTCCAGCTGATCACAGGAAGCAAACGCGCCACTGTGGATATTATACAGCGTGTAGGGCACTTCGAAAGTTCCCGTATAGGCATTGGGGCAGATGTAAAGTGTCGTCAGATTC
Organism: Faecousia sp.; assembly: GCA_045592805.1. Taxonomy (GTDB): domain Bacteria; phylum Bacillota; class Clostridia; order Oscillospirales; family Oscillospiraceae; genus JAZOXB01. The sequence goes on along the minus strand of JAZNVK010000148.1, from coordinate 4,713 downwards.
GCATTATACAGCGATCCCGTGTAATCTGTTGCAAAGTAAGAGTTTCCACTCTGTACCGTAAATTTCTCCAGCTTTGGGCAGCCGGAAAAAGCACCTATGGAATAGGATTCCAACGTTTTTGGCAAATTTACCGTAGTCAGATTGGGATGGAACGACAGAATTTTGGTGCCGATATGGGTAATGCCGTTATTGATCGTGATGGTCTGGATCTCATCTGTGTAGGTATACCAGGGTTCTATCGAATAGACCAGCTCCAGCGCTCCTGAGCCGGAGATCGTCAGTGTCTTACTATAAGTATTGTACGACCAGGTGATTTGGTCGCCGTTATCGCCGCTGGTAGCAGGGTTTACAGGACGCTCCTGTACCGCACCGTACACCGCCGCCGACAGAAGCAGGCAGAGTATCATGCCCAAAAGGAACCTACGTACCATTCTCCGTTTCATTCTGCATTCCTCCTATTTCAAAAGTTTCTTCTCCTTGTTTTACAATAGCATAGGAAGAAAAAAAAGGCAAGGCTCAACCCTAACTTTTTCTCCCTCTCTCCCCGCCCCTGCCGCCGTAACGGTAAATTTGGCTTATGAAAGACAAAGCATTCTCTTGGGAGAGAAGGCTTTCCTTTTCTCTGCACCAACGCACTGCGGGCGGTGACAGATTACCGTCACCGCCCGCAGGGGTATCCATTTTATTCAGAACACTTACTCCTTGGGTGACACAAGGGCGAAACCGCTGCTGATCGTCGTCCTGTAAGAGTTGGTAATCTTGCAGCAGACAAGAATGATCTCGTAAGTCTCGAAGTCATAGTCCGAGAAATAGTAAGCCAGGGTGTTGCTGGGGAAATCACTGGTGACGGGTGTTAGCATAACTTCCTCGTGATCATAGTAGATGCTCCACTGATAGGTGTAGGGGCCGGTATCCCCGGTGACCTCTACGGTGAAGCCGGCTGTTTCGCCGGAGCTTCTCATCTGATAATCCTGGGGCGAGCTCTTGATGGCAAAGTAGGGATAGACACCGGCATATTCACTCACGACTATGGCGCCGCTGGCATCCTCTATTACGCAGTTGACCCACAAAAAACGGCACTGGTCGAAATCGTAATTGCTGACTTCTAAGCTGAAGACATGGCTGGTGCTTTCAGAAGTCTCCTGGAGGGCCTCTGTAGGAACCTCGTCGCGCACGACACCCCATTTATAGGTGTAGGGGCCGGTACCGCCCTTGACCTCAACCCGGAACTCGACGGTCTCCTGGGGGCTCTGCATAAGGTGATTCTTCGGCTGGGAGATGACCATCAGATCCGACTCCCTAACCATCATATAGCGGTACAGGAAGGTAACGATCTGACCGCGAATGCAGGTCTCGTCCGGGCTGAAGGTAGTAGCGGAGGTGCCGGTGGTGATGCCCTGCCCTACTGCCCAGAGGACAGCGTCATAATAGTACGCAGAGGCAGAAACATCCGTGAAGGGGTTGTTGTTGGAGGTAGGAGCGGGCTCGCCGCAGGTGCGCCACAGGAAAGTAACGACCTGGGCACGGGTGCAGGGATCGTGGGGCGAGAAGGTGGTTGCAGTCGTACCCGTGGTGATCTTGGAGCCTGCTGCCCACAGAACTGCATCGTAATAGTATTCGCCACCGGTCACATCGCTGAAGGGGCTCTCCGGCATAGGCATGGGACAGCCTACGCTGCGGTGCAGGAAGGTAACCACCTGAGCCCTGGTGCAGGGATCGGTGGGGCTGAAGGTAGTGGAAGAAGTACCGGTGGTCACACCGTTCTCCACGGCCCACAGTACCGGCTCATAATAGTAGTCACCCTCCTTCACGTCATCGAAGGGATTTACCTCTCCCAGTGTATCGAAGGTCCACTCGCCACACACCAGCGTCCCGTCGAAAATGGTGCCATCGGCATACTCTCCATTGATCTGGATATCCAGATTATTGGAGAATACATAGCCCTCTTCTGCGACGAAGAAAATCATAACCTTATACTGATGACCATCCTCAAAGGTGCTGCCGATGGGCATCATCCTGCCTTCAGTGATGTCATACCAGCCTACGCCGTTCTTATAATAGTTGGGATTATTGTTCCCGGCATCCAGATACCAGCCCACGCCGCCGTAGCTGGCAAGATAAGACGGATGCTCACCGATCTCAGGGGCATCGATATCCGCAAAGACATAAGAGATCTCTGTCGCCGCAAAGGTCGTCACAGACAGCAAGCTGAGAAGCAGTCCGATGCAAAGGATCGCACTCAATAACTTTTTCATACGTAATTTCCCTCCAATGATTCTGTAATTTTCTCTCGTAGCGTATACGCTGCGATGGGAAAACCCGTAAAAAGGGCTGACAAAAGTCCGTTCTTCTTTTGCTCCGCCCATGGGCATCTGTTTCCGATGCCACTTGCAGTTTTCATTATACCATTCGCGCTGTCCCCTGTCAAACACAAAACACCCCGAAGCCTATGCTTCGGGGTGCTCTTATGGATCAAATTAAGCAGCTGCGGTGTAGAGCAGGGAGACGAAGAGGGTCAGCAGCACGAAGGCAGCAGCGATCCACTTGGTCATACGGGCCAGCTTGGCATCCAGAGTGGCAGCCTTCTTGCCCATGTAGGTATCGGAGCTGCCGGTGAGGGCGCCGATGCCATTTTCCTTGCCGGACTGCAGCAGAATAACAGCAGTCAGAACCACGCAGGAGATGATCTGCAGAACTAAGAGAACAATACGTAATACTTCCATGGTAAACCTCCAAATTTGCCGCACTCACGGCAAGCGGCTCGCCGAATTCAAGTTCTGTTGAACATATTTACAAACAGTATTGATGATTTTAGCACATCACGTGCGTAATTTCAAGGGTTTATTTGCAAATTTTTGCAAAATTCTGATTATTTTGTTGCCCAGGTGCCGGTGGCAGCGCAGGTCAGATAGGCATTGATGAAACCGTCGATATTTCCGTCCATAACGGCGTTGATATTGGTCATTTCAAAGCCGGTACGGGTGTCCTTGGCAAGGGTGTAGGGCATGAAAACGTAGGAACGGATCTGGCTGCCCCACTCGATCTTCTGCTGGACACCCTTGATATCGGAGATTTTCTCCAGGTGCTCACGCTCCTTGATCTCCACCAGCTTGGAGCGCAGCATACGCATACAGGCTTCGCGGTTCTGGAACTGGTCACGCTGGGTCTGGCAGGAGACCACGATGCCCGTGGGCTTATGGGTCAGACGGACAGCGGAGGAGGTCTTGTTGATGTGCTGACCACCGGCGCCGGAGGAGCGGTAGACCTGCATCTCGATATCCTCGGGGCGGATCTCCACCTCTACATCGTCGTCGATCTCGGGAATGACCTCCACAGCGGAGAAGGAGGTATGGCGGCGGCCTGCGGCATCAAAGGGAGACACGCGCACCAGACGGTGAACACCGGCCTCGCTCTTCAGGAAACCGTAGGCATTCTCGCCCTCGATCATAATATCGGCAGACTTCAGACCGGCCTCGTCGCCATCCAGATAGTCCAGGATCTTATAGGTGAAGCCATGGGCCTCTGCCCAGCGGGTGTACATCCGGTAGAGCATGGAGCACCAGTCCTGTGCCTCGGTGCCGCCTGCACCGGCATGGAAGGACAAAAGGGCATTGTTGCGGTCATACTCGCCGGTAAGGAGGGTCTCCAGACGAGCCTTTTCCATGTCCCCTTCCAGCTTCTCGAAGCCCTGGGTCAGCTCATCGATCATGGAGTCGTCATTCTCCTCCAGCGCCATCTCGCAGATGGTCATCAGGTCATCCCAGGCAGTACACATACCCTCGTAACGGTCACGCTTGCTCTCCAGGGTCTTGGTACGCACAACTGCCTTCTGAGAGCGGGTGGGGTCATCCCAGAAGCCGGGAGACTCTGCCATGGCATGAAGCCGTTCCAGCTCGTCCAGCAGGCTCTGGGGCAGATAGGCTGCGCGCAGTTCCTCCAGCTTGGGATAAATATCATTGAGTTTTACTTTATATTCTTCAAATCTGATCATTACAATTACTCCGTATTCCGAATTTTTCCTTATACAGTATAGCGGAAAACCCGCCGTCTGTAAAGAAAAATTTTAATCTTCCTCCGTTTTTTTCGTCTCTATCTCAATCTCCACGATATCATCCAGGGGGAGAAAGTCACCGGTGGACAGACGCAGCCCCAAAGGCAGCTGCTCAAAACGCACCACATAGCCCTCAAAATCGCAGTAGCTCCCTCCGGCTTTCCGCAGATCGGGGACAAAACAGCAGATGCGCACGGCAGGAGGATCCGCAAGCCGGCTTTTCAAATAGCGGAGTTTCCGATCCAGAAGGGCTTTTTCGTTCTCATCCAGCTCCACCTTGCCCCGAGTCTGCCGTCCTGCCTCCTCCACCGCCGCCTCGTAGCCCGTCAGGGCAGCAAAGGGTGCAAACTGCGCCGCCCGATCCTCCACAGGCATACGCCCATGACGCAGGGGAATGGGGGCTTTGGTATGAATAATGTCATCATAGTTTGGCATGGTTTTCGTCCTCCGAAGGAAAATATGGATGAATGATAAAAAAGTACCGTCAAGCAGAAATTTGTCGAATTGTTGAGAAAACGGTTTGTATCATGTAACATTTTCGCGCAGCGGGGTAAGTGAGACCCCAAATTTTTAATTTGGTTGGTCGAACTTATGCCTTGTGCTGAGGGGGTCTTGGGGGAGGGCGAATTTGGGCTGTCGGGGGTAGCACCGAAACGCAGAAG
>JAZNVK010000147.1:0-12182 GCA_045592805.1 Faecousia sp. | reverse complement strand
CAGCTTTTTCAAAAAAAGAAGCTGCTTCAAGCAGAAGCAGCTCCGATACATCGCCAGAGAAATCGCAGGCAGTCTTACTGCCGCAAACGGAAATTTATATTTGGTGAATAACGAATGGTGAATAGTGAATAATGGAGGTATTGGGTCCCCCGATTTATTTAAAATCAATGCGCAAAGCGCATACCTTCGCCATTCACCATTCACTATTCATCATTCACCACTCCAACGCTAAATTTCCGTTTAAGAGCATATCTCCGCTGCGGGAGCAGGGTTGACTCGGGGGAGCTATCCCTCTATTTTACAGGCTTGCGCCAGGTTTTGACCACGGGGTTCTCCCGCAGGCGCTTGAAGAAGTCCTGCAGGAGCGCCTTCGCCTCCTGCTCCATGCAGCCGCCTTCCACCTGAGGCTGGTGGTTATAGGGCAGGGCAAAGAGATTGGTCAGGCTGCCGCAGGAGCCGGCCTTTTGATCCGCTGCACCGTAGACCACCCGGGGAATTCGGGCATTGATCACCGCTCCGGCGCACATGGGGCAGGGCTCTAAGGTCACATACATCGTACACTGCCACAGCCGCCAGCCGCCCAAATTGCGGCAGGCATCGTCAATGGCCTCCAGCTCCGCATGGCTCAGGGCATTTTTTGCCCGCTCCCGGCGATTTCTGCCACGACCAACGATACGATCCCCGCAGACGATCACACAGCCCACGGGAACCTCTCCCTCTGCTGCCGCCTCCTGTGCCAGAAGCAGCGCCTGCTGCATATATTCCTGATCCGTCATGGTATCGCCTCCCCTCTTTTGCCTCCATTATAGCAAATTCACGGCTAAAAGCAAGATATCTCCCCGGGGAAATTGACAAACCCGTCCCTATCCTTTATAATTAAAATATCTTCGGGAGAAAGGAGCAAACGAAATGGGCGCAAAAATCATTCTTTCCCTGGCAAACGACTCTCGCCTCTGGCTCAACCCCAATCAGATCGTCAAGATGGAGCGTACCCCTGAGGGGCGGTTCTTCGTTTTCATGACCAACGGCGAGGTCTTTGAAATCGACCGCCGCGCCGCCGGTGCCATCGAGAATTATTTCGAATATCAGCAATAAAAAGCTACCCGAAAAAGAGAAAGAAATGCTCTTTTTCGGGTAGTTCTTTTGTTGAGATATGACTGTCTTGCCAATGCAAGGCTTAGCCCACAGGCTCGTCGGCGTGGTCGTGATTCTCCTCTGCGGCAAGCGCCAGGGAGTAGGTGATCATGTCGAAAATGCGGATCTGGGCGTAGTCCACCTTGATGGGATACTGCTCCATCGTGGCAGCAACGAGGGCGCTGAGCTGGTCATTGACATACTGCTCACGGACAATCTCCAGCCATCCACGGGTCTCGGTCTGCTCCACAAAGTAGATCAGGTGGTAACCGTAGTCACTCTTGACGATACCGGTGTCCCCGGGCTGTCTCGTCTGGTCAAAGCACCAGTCAGAGAAGGTAGATACCATCGCATTGGTGGTGAAATCCTCGTACAGACCGCCGGACTCAGCAGAGGCGGTATCGTGGGTCAGCTCCGTGGCCATGGCGGAGAAGTTCTCCTCGGTGGGATTCTCCTGCCAACGGGCATAGATGTCGTTGATCTTGGTCTCGGCAGCTGCCCAGGCCTCCTCGGGATACAGGCCGGTGACCACATCCGGCTCACCCTCGGGACCGATGAGAATATGGCGCACGGTGACATTGTTCACATTGAGCACACGGCTCTCGGCAAAGCTCTCGGCGTTCTCCAGATAGTAGGTCTCCATGAGCTCGTCGGTGGCAGCCTCCCGGAAGACGGCCTCGTTGCTGCTATTGTAGTCAAAGGCGGCGTAGTACAGACGCATGTAATCCTGGTAGGTGGATACATCCACACCCAGACCGAAGTTGGCCTGAACATAGGCTTCTGCGCTCTCAAAGCCGTAGCCCATAGCTTCGGTGGCAAACTCGCCCTGAGGATCTGCCAGGTCGTTGATCATGGTCTCGTCCTCTTCGGAGAGGGTATAGCCTTCTGCATAGGCGGCCATGGCCAAGGCATAGTTTTTGGCAAACTGCGTCATGGCAGACTCCAGGAAGTACTGCTCCCAGGTGCGGTTCTCCATCATGGAGGGCTGCTGCGCCAGAGGCTTGTTGTAATCCAGGCCGAAATAGGCGGCATAGTTACCGTAATAGCTCATGAAATCATAGAAAACCAGCCAGTAGTAAACCTGCAGGTCGCTGTTGGTCATAGCGGTCTCGCCTTCGGCATTGACGGCGATGGGCAGCTGCATGGCATCGCTGGCGGGAGAGGCCACGGTGACGGCATAGTCTGCCTTGGCAGTGACATCATTCTCGCCGTAGGCGAAGATCACACCGCTGACATCCTCTTCGGTGGGCTCGGTGCTGGGTTCGGTGGATTCGGTGGTGGGCTCGGTGGTGATCTCGTCGGTAACAGGCTCGGCAGTATCGGGGGCTGCACAGGCGGCGAAGAGACTCAGGCACAGACTCAGCACCAAAAGCAGGGCAATTAACTTACGAATGTTCATATTTCTCTCCTTTGAGGTGGTGTTCTCTGCAATCATAGCACAAAGAAAGCCCTGCCGCAAGGGGGAATTTTCACCTTTATTCCTCCGCTGTGCTGCTTTCTTCGCTCTGCTCCTCTACAGGAGGCTCCACAGGTCTTGGCACGGGGATCAGACCGGGATCATAGTCCTCGCTGAAATCAAGAATTTCGTCATCAGTGAACCGGGTATTCTTCTCTGCGGGCGCTTCGGGAGGCTTTTTGCCCTCTACTGCATCCACAGGGGTTTTGTTGCTCAGGGGCGTGTCGCTCTGCGCTTCCGTGGAAGGCAGCGTAATGCCGGGAGCCGCTGCGCCGCCCTTCTGCCCTTCGGCCTTAGCCTCTACACAGGCTGCCAGAGACAAAAGCATGACCAGGCACAGAACGATCATCATTACCTTATAGAATTTCATTTTTCGATCCTCCTTTGAGATTTTTTCGGAACGGGAGAATTTTCGCCATATCCGGCGGTTGACAATTAGACGAAAATGGATTATTTTAGTTCCATCAGAAGTTTTACGGGAGGTTTCGACATGGTTCAGCATATCGTTATGTGGAAATTTAAGGAAGGCACCGAGACTCGTGCCGAGGAATTTTTGAAGGGCTTGGAGGGCCTGTACGGTCAGATCAACTGCATCCGCAGCCTGTCTGTCCACCGCAGCGCCGTAAAGGACAGCCAGTACGATGCCGTGCTGCTGTCGGAGTTTGACTCCCTGGAGGATGTGGAGCGCTACAAGAACGATCCCCGTCATCTGGCAGTGGCCGCCATCTGCAAGGAGATCCGCACCGTCCGCAGCGCCATCGACATCGAGAAATGAAGCAGTGGTGCGTTTACATTCTGCGCTGCGGCGACGGCAGCCTCTACACCGGAGCCACCGATGATTTCCCCCGCCGTCTTGCCGCCCATCGGGCAGGCAAGGGCGCAAAATACACCCGTGGCAGAGGCCCTTTGGCACCGGTCTATCGGGAGAATTGCGAAGATATGTCTGCCGCCTTCAAACGGGAATACGCCATCAAGCAGCTGCCCCGGGAGAAAAAGCTGGCGCTGATCCGGGAAAATCCATTTACAGGAGAAGAGGAGTAACTCCCCTTCCCCTGTTTTTTCGGTGGTATTACAGCAATTGCTCCATGCCGTATTTCAGGGGGAGCAGGCCGTTTTTTTGGTAGAAGCGGAGGGCGCTTTCGTTCAGCGCCCAGACGTTCAGGGTGATGCTGTGGCAGTTTTGCTCTTTGGCATAGCTGCGGACGTGGTTTAGCAGCGCCTTGCCGATGCCTGTGCCTCGGCAGCCCTCCTCCACGCAGAGATCATCGATGTAGAGGGTCTTGCGATCCTGCAGGAGCAGGTTATTTTTTGTCTCCTGCAGTTGGCAGAAGGCGTAGCCCAGAACTCCGTCCTCTGTCTCTGCCATAAAAATGGGGGTCAGCGGGTCTGTAAGCAAAGCTTTCAGCTCTTCGTCCGTATATTTCTTAGTGTCGGGGCGGAAAATATCCGGTCTGCCCCCGTGGTGTACCTGCAGCACCTGCCGCAGCAGGCGGTTCAGGGCGGGGATATCCCCGGCTGTAGCAAAGCGCAGGATCATCGGCGGCCCTCCTTTTCATAGAGGGGAATGCCCGGCTCGAAGCCCTGGGGTACATAGCGCACCGAGGAGATCCGCTTGCCGGAGACACCGTACTTGGCATTGTAGCCGAAGAGGTCAATGTATTTCTCCAGATCCGCCTTCTGCTTTGCCATCTCCCGCATGACCGCCACGGTGGCTTTTACATCGTCGATGGCACGGTGGGAGTTGCTGACCTTGTCGGACAGGCCGTAGTTTTCAATGGCGTTGCACAGCTTGTGGGGGTAGGCAAAACGGTCTTTGTAGACCGTCAGCAGATCCAGCTTGGGCTGGTTGCGCAGCAGACCCACGTCGCCGTAGCGCTGCAGCAGGTAGAACAGGAACATCAGGTCAAACTGGGCATTATATGCCACGATCAGGGTGCGGGGCGTGAGCAGCTGCGCCAAAATCACGCACAGCGCCTGCTTGGAGATGCCCTCTTCCCGTAGCATCTCGTCGGTAATATGGGTCAGAGCGGTGATCTTGGGGTCCAGGCGGCGGTTGCCTGAGAGCTTGATGAACTCGTCGATCTCCGATACCGTCCGCAGCTCATCTCCCTTCCAGACCAGCTTCACAGCGGAAAACTCAATGATTTCATCCCCCGTAAAGCTCAGACCGCTGGTCTCCGTATCCAGGATCACCACGCTGTCGCAGTAGTTTTTCAGTTGAGAAAGAGACATGGCTATCCCTCCTTTTTCTGCATTATAGCACAGAATTTAGGGCTTGACAAATGCTTTCTGCGGTCTTATACTATTTTCAACCGCATATAGAACCTTCTTCGGGGTGTCGGATGCTTCCGGCTGAGATTGGGCGATGATCACGCTCTGACCCGCGAACCTGATACGGATCATGCCGTCGTAGGGAAAGATGAATTCCGCAAGAGCTTTCCGAGAACGGTTTGCCATGCGGAATTTTTGTTTTTTTGGAGGTTTCTTATGAAAAATCCCAAACTTCGTGTGCTGCTCTCCATTGTAGAGGGCGCAATTATGGTGGCTCTGGCACAGGTGCTGGGCTATCTGAAGCTGTGGCAGATGCCCAACGGCGGCTCTGTGACCTTCGTCATGCTGCCCATTTTCGTCTACTGCGTGCGCTGGGGCTTCGGCCGCGGCATTCTGGCTGCCTTTGCCCTGGCGGTGCTGCAGTTCCTGCTGGACGGCGGTCTGGCACTGGGCTGGCAGTCCATCATCGGTGACTATCTGCTGGCCTATACCGCCCTGGGTCTGGCCGGTCTCTTCTCCAAGCGGAAGTTCGGCTTCTTCTGGGGTACATTGGTGGGCTCTCTGGCTCGCTTTGTAGTGGCCTGGGTGGTGGGCGCCACCATTTGGGCGGAGTACATGCCCGATAGCTTCTTCGGCATGACCATGGTCAATCCCTGGATCTACTCCCTGCTCTATAACGGCAGCTATATCCTGCTGTGCATGGCGCTGTGCCTGGTTGTGGGCGCAATTCTCTACAAACCTCTGGGGAAATTCCTCCGCAGACAGTAAAACCCTTGCAAAATCTCTCTCCTTGCTATATAATATGGTGCGAGAAAGGGCCATTAGCGCCCTGTAGAAAGAGGGATTGTCTTGAAAATCAAGGATACCGGTAAGCTGCCCTTCCTGATCAGCCTCTGCCTGGCCATGGGCGGGCTGCTGATGGCACTGTTTATGTGCGGCTATGTGGAATTCGGCATTCACTCCACCGTGGGTAAGATCGCCGTCTATATTGCATTCCTGCTGCAGGCGGTGAATGTGCTGATCATCCGTCTGCGGATGAGAAGCCTGGTCAAGGCCGGTGCGCCTGCTCCCTCCAAGGGGATGCGCCGTTTTGTGGGCATTTTCCTGTGGATCTGGCGGCTGGGCGCGCTGCTTCTGGTGGCCTCTGTAGTCATGCTGCTCTTCGGCATGGATAAAACCGACCCCTGGGTCAGATATACTTGTCTTGCGGGTGTATGTCTGCTGCCTCTGGGCTGGATCGGCATTCTGGCTGCCAGCCGCCGCAGATCTCAGGCCGCTCTGGTGGCAGAGCAAGAGAAACAATGATGCTGCGAAAGCCGGCTTATTACGACCGCTTTGTCTGCCTGGGCGGTTCCTGCCCCGACAGCTGCTGCCGGATGTGGGACATTCAGGTGGACGAGGAGAGCGCAGAGCGCTATCTCGCCCTGCCCGGTCAGTTGGGCGACCGGCTGCGGCAGGTTCTGGTAAAGGATGACGAGGGCTACACCCTCCGTCAGGAGGCGGGGCGCTGTCCCATGTGGCGGCAGGACGGCCTCTGCCAGATCCAGAAGGAGCTGGGCGAGGAAGCGCTGTGCCATGTCTGCAGCCAATTCCCACGGCTGAAGCACGAATATGAAGGTCTCACAGAGCTGGGCTTGGAGCTGTCCTGTCCAGAGGCCGCAAGGCTGATCCTGGCGGATCGGGATGCGGCTTTGGTGGAGGAAGGAACGATGTCCCGGAGCGACGAGGTTTTGCAGCTTTTAGATCGCAGCCGAAAAGTGGCTTTTCGATTGCTGTCGGAGAGCCGTTATGACGTAGGAGAGCGGCTGGCACTGCTGCTGCTCTTTGCCTATGGTGTGCAGGAAGAATTGGACGGCGGCGACGGGCGGGAGTTTGACCCCCAAAAGGCGTTGGAAACCGCCAAAGCCTTTGCCAAAGGCGGCGACCGGAAGGCTATTCTCGGGTTTTTCCGTGGGCTGGAGATCCTGACCCCCCAGTGGGCGCAGCGTCTGGAAGCAGAGCCTGTGGATATCCCCTGGGCAGAGGCACATGCCTCCCTTGCCAAGTATTTCATCCTGCGCTACTGGCTGCAGGCTGCTTCGGACTATGATCTGGTGGGCAGAGTGAAATTCGTCATTGCCTCCTGTCTGGTGATCCGTGCTTTGGGCGGCGAGCTGCAGCAGACAGCGCAGCTCTATTCCAAGGAAATCGAAAACGACATTGACAATGTGGACGCGCTCCTGGACGGCGCATATACAGAAAGCTGCTTCTGTGATGCCGCCCTGCTGGATCTGCTGCTGAATACGTAATATAGGACCGGCTCCTGCGCGTAAAAGGACATCCGCACCCGAAGGTGCGGATGTCCTTTTTGCGGGATTTTACAGAGGAGATTGGAAATCTCCCGGCGGTGTTGCATACTTACGGTGCAGGATAATAGTAGGTGTCGGAGGAGGTGTGGGTCTCCAGCAGGGTATCCATGGAATTGTAAATCTCAAATCTGACGCTGAATTTGTACAGGTAGCCGCTGTCCACCGACCACTGTTTATCCATTACCGCAGCCTGCATACAGAACAGCGTCCAGGATCTGACATCACTCCAGCCCATGCCTTCGTACCGCTGCAGAGTGCCGACGATCTTTACCACCAGACCCTGGTCGGCAGTGCATACGGCATAGCAATTGGCGGTTCCGGAAGATTCATCGATGGTCAGGTTAACATAGGTCGAGTTAATGTAGGCAAAGCGGGGCTGTATGGGGTCTGCGGTGGCGGCGGATACGGATGAGGGAAGGACGAGGAATAATGCGATTACGAGTAACAGGGTAAGAAAACGCTTCATTTGACATCTCTCCATTCTATTGGTGGGCTCCTCTAAAAACTAAATTTCGAGCGGATGCCCAAAAATTTTGGCTCAAATTTTGTGTTAAAAATCGCAGGAATACTGGATGTATTTCAAGATTTTTATAAGCAAAAGTTGGGGCAAAAGATTGGGCCATACGCCGGAAGAGAGTTTTTAGAGGTGCCCTAAGTATTTTTGAGGATAGCCCTCTAATATATAGATCGGAAAACAGCGAATCTGCAACCGCTTTTTTATGAAAAAGATTGATTTTTTTCAATATTTTCTGCCAAAGCGATGATTTGCTCCCGGGAGAGGGTGTTTGCCTCCAGGCGGCACATCCGTCCGGTCTCCTGATTTACCCACAGCAGCTGGCGCTCGTTCTTTTCGATCAGCATTCCGTCGTGGGAGAGAATGGCTATGTGTTCGATATTCGCATTCTCACTGTCCACATTGATCACGCCGGTATGCGGAATGGCAGAAAAGATAATATACGCTCCTTCTGCAGTTTCGTACATGGCAAAAATGCCGCCCGTCCGGGATTTTTCAAGGATCACAGGCGCATAGGCTGCAGGCAGCAGCCCGTCCAGCGGATTATTGACAGAGGCATTGCCGCCTACGGGGGGCTCCTCCGTGCCGGTGATCTCCAGATAGCCCTCCTTCTGCTCCATAAAGAAGTTGATAATGGGCGTACGAATAGCCTCCACAGAGGTAAACAGAATTCCCGCGACACCAAACAGCATCAGCACGAACATGGCGATCCGTTTCGTATACCGCAGCACCATCTTTGCCGCGACTCGAAGCTGCTGCTTCCGCAAACCCTTCCTGATCTGCTTGCGGCACTTTTCATCCAGCGCACGGGAGATTTTTTGCTCCGGCGAGGATTCCGGAACGGCTTCTCCCATCGCTACGGCATATTGCCGCATAATCAGTTCCGTTGCCGCCTCGGCATACTGATCGAAAATTTCCTGATCGCTTTTGTACAGGTTCATTTTACCAGCTCCTTTGGAGTTATTTTCACTCAATCGGATACATAGAAACAATTATCCATCCATTTCTGTGGAAACGAAAGTACCCTCTATATATATAGATCGGAAAAACCTAAAACTGCAACCGAAAATCTGCATATTTTTCAAAAATTTTTTAAAAAATTTTCTGACAAGCCTTGATTTTTCCATTTTGACAGACGGAGGGAAAAAAAGAGCGCCTTTTTCCCCTGCCCCGATCGTCCTCGAACGGCAAAAACATGCCGCGCAGTAGGCACACTGCGCGGAAAGTTTCTGTATTCGGCTATGCCTTCAGATATTTCAGCAGACCCATCATCATACGTGCCACCTGAGCTCTCGTCGCTGTACCCTGAGGGCTGAGCTCGGTTTCGGACATGCCGTGGATCAGCCCCTCCTGTAAGGCCCAGTTCATGGGAGCCACCGCATAGTCGGAGACCTGCGCCCCATCGGCATAGGATGTCCTATAATCCCCGGCCTGAGTATCCCTGCCTAAATAGGCGGCATATCGCGCCAGCATGGAAATCAGCTCCTCACGGGTCACGGCACGGTCGGGGGCAAAGAGTCCATCCCCGATCCCCTGTACAATTCCCGCCTCCGTCGCCCAGGCCACAGCCTCTTCATAGTACGCATCGGGTAACACATCCGTAAAGCTGTGCTCTCCCGTCCGGGGGCTGCCGTGCATGCGGTGGAGAACGGTAACTGCCATCGCACGGGTGGTTGAGGCTTCGGGCGCAAATTCCGTGGGGGTCATCCCCTTCATCAGGTCATTGGTGTAGCAGTACTGCACCGCTTTCTGATACCAGCTCTCCGCAGCCACATCCACAAAGGGATGGGGCGTCTCCTGCTTCCTGTAGATGGTAAAATGATCCAGAAGCTCCATGGTGTCCGTGCGGTAAGTGCAGATGGAGAGATGCTCCTCCCCCACCTCCACACGGGAGATCTCGCCCACATCGTACTGATGCTGCTGGGCCGAATAATCAAACACGTCCTCCCTGGGGTCGTAGGTCTTGGAGCCCGAGGAGGAGTTGGCGGTAATATACAGCACGCCTTCGGGATTGGTGGTGCTGTGGAAACTGGTCTGGTCGTAGTCGTCCATGGTGCGCAGAGGGGTAAAGCCATCCATCAGATACGTGCGGCAGTAGACATGATCGTGTCCGCTGAGCACCACGTCGATCCCCAGTTTGTCAAAGAGAGGCACCAGCTCCTCCCGTCTGGCCAGAATACTGCTGTCTTCGGCATGGTTGGCGACGGTATAAAGGCTGTGGTGCAGCGCCACGACCTTCCAGGTGCAGTCAGGATGGGCGGCAAGCACCTCTTCCATGAACGCCCGATGCTCCTCGTTATCCTTGTCGTTGCTGTTGATGAGGAAAAACAGCACATTGTTATAGATAAACCAGCAGTCGCCGCCTGCCTTGGTCACGCCGTAGGTTTGGGAGTCGTTGGGACGGAAGAAATGCTGGGAAAAGATCTCGGAACCGGATTCGTGGTTGCCGATGACATTTGCCATGGGCAGGCTCTGCAAGGCGCTGTGGTGAAGAAGGTCGTCAAAATGCGCCTCGTTGTTTTTCTCGTCCACATGATCGCCTGCGGTCAAAAGGAAGGCGGTGTCCGTAAATATCTCATGCTCGGTGATGCGCTGCAGTGCCAGCGCCCAGCCTGCACGGTCTTTTTCGGTGTCGCGGCTTTCCCCAAGCTGGGGGTCTCCTGCAAAGGCAAAGGAAAAAGCCCCCCTGTCCGCAGTTTTGAAGTGATATACAGGGGACTGCTCCCCTTCGTTAATTAAGCAGTAGGCATAGTCTGTACCGGGCAAGAGCCCCGTTAAGGTCGCTTTGTGGCTGTAATAGTCCCCGTCCTTTGCCTTAGTGACGGTGGAATCAAAGTGCCGCTCCTCTGTCTCGTTCCAAAGCAGCACCTGTCCCGGCACGGCGGATACGCAATACCAGGCAATATTTATCTGACTTTCGTCTGCGCCCACGCTCAGGGCAATATCGGTCTGGGCAGGCTCTGCCGCGCTGACAGGGCAGAGGGACAGCAGACAGGCGAGCAACAGCGCAATGGCAAATAATCGTTTCATAATACCCCTCTCTTCTTTTATCATACAGAGTCCCCCATGGCTTGTCAAGCATCCGGCGCTTCCCTTCCTCAAAGGAAGCAACAAACCGCACAGTCGAAATACTGCGCGGTTTTAGAACAGGTCCTCCGGAGAGAAGCCTTTGGACAGCAGCACTGTTGCCAGCTTCCGCTTGGCACGGGTGTAACGCATCCGCACGCTGTCAACCTTAATTCCCAGCTGTTCCGCAATCTCGGAATCCGACCACAGGAGAATATATTTCTTCTCCAGAAGCAGCCGTTCCTCCAGGGGAACAGCGGACAGAAGCTCCCTCAGCCGACGGTTCCGCTGCGCCTGCAGAAGCTGCTCCTCGGGATCGTTGCTTTCCGGCTCAGGAATAATATGCTCAAGATCGTCATAGTCAGCGGAGGGAAGCTGCTTCCGTATCTCCAAAAGGCGGAGTGCCAGATGGCGCGCCGTAGCTACCGCATAAGGTACCCGTCGGTTTTCTGCCAGCTGCTGCAACAGGTCGATCTTGTCCACCAGCTTGATCACGGCCTCGGATACCACATCTTCCGCATCTGCATCACTGTCCAGATACCGCATGGCCTCTGCCTTCATGCGATCCTTGCTTTTCTCATAAAGCCGAAGCAGAAAATCACGACTGTTATCGTCCTCTATGGCAAGAATTATCATAGGGATCATGCCCGGTGTTCCTCCTGTTCAAACAGAGAGAGCAAGCTCTGCGGCAGCCGTCTTATCTCCACAGGCAGCGTCTTCCCATGCTGCGACGCTGTCCATGGGGCAAGACCAAAATCAGCCCCGAACCATCTCTGCCTGAGAACTGCCTGCGATTGCAGCGGTAATAATGTTGCGGGAAAGCCTGTCATATATACGCCTCCTGCCGGACAATTTTGCATTTCTGTTTATTGAAGACTATCATATACGAAAAATCGTCCGCTGTCAAACAGATATTTTTCGCCCTGCCGATCCTCGCCCCAGCGGTGAACCCATGTGTTTGTCCGTGGCACCACCAAATTCCTGTCGCACCCCCGTCAAACCCCGTAGGGGCGCACTGCGCGCGCCCGTAGCCCCTCCGTCAAATAGATGCTTGACTTACTGGGCAAAGGATGCCGTTTGCCTTACTGCTCCTGTTTTCAAAGTCTCTGTGTCTAAATTAGTGCGGTTTATATAATTATATTATGGTAAATTGCTGTGAGTGTCAGTGGCATTCAGGCCATTGGGCAGCTTTTCAGAACCCTTTGCGGCTGCAGGTGACGGTTTTTTCTTTTTGCAGGTGTCGGATTTTTCCCTGTATCTGTAGAAAACAGGCTCCCGTTTGAACCGCTACCCGTCAAGAGGACAATGAAATAATATAAAATTTTCTGCTTCCGGTGGCCCTGCTTGGGTTACCGGAAGTTTTTTTAGGATGCACGGCACTGCGGTGCCGTGG
>JAZNVK010000146.1:0-4299 GCA_045592805.1 Faecousia sp. | reverse complement strand
ACGCGACCCTTGCGCTTGATGATCTTGCATTTTTCGCACATGGGCTTCACGGACGGTCTAACCTTCATACTGTTTAACCTCCATATGAGACATACGTCTCTTCAATTACTTACTTCTCCAGGTGATCCGGCCTTGGGTCAGATCATAGGGAGACATCTGAACAGTTACCTTGTCACCGGGCAAGATCTTGATATAGTTCATTCTGAGCTTGCCGGAAATGTGTGCCAAAATGGTATGGTCATTGCCAAGCTTGACTTTGAACATAGCATTGGGCAGTGCATCGGTTACGATGCCCTCAAGTTCGATTACGTCGTCTTTTGCCAAGTTTCAGAACCCTCCTTGGTTGAAACGGTGATTTCCTGGCGGATCATTGCCAGTTCCCTTCGTAATTCGCTGTTGAGTATCTGCTCACCGGAACGGATCTTCTCGGTAAGCGTCGAATCAGGCCGAGGGAGTTTACGGATGTGTTTCAGTTTCTTGCGTTTGGGCTTTTCCACCTTTCTCTCCTTGCCGTTGACCAGGGAAACGTACACACCGTCTGTGTCTAAGACAAAGAACAGCATTCCCTGATCTCTCCCGGCCACGGAGAGAACTAAATCCGATTTTGATATTTCCATATCAAAGCCCCTCGGTGACGGTGAGGATTTCCGGCTCGCCGTCGGTGATGAGAACGGTGTTTTCGTAGTGGGCAGAGAGCTTTCCGTCCGCTGTGACCGTGGTCCAATTGTCCCGCAGGACTCGCACGTCATAGGTTCCGGCGTTTACCATGGGCTCCACGGCAATGGTCATGCCGGGGATCAGCCGCGGTCCTCTGCCGGGCTTGCCGAAGTTGGGAACTTCCGGCTCTTCGTGGAGGTTTGCGCCAACACCGTGTCCGATGAAGGCTCTGACCACGGAGAAGCCGTTGGCTTCCACATAGCTCTGCACCGCATGGGAGATATCGGAGACCCGATTTCCCTTACGGGCATGGGCAATACCCTCGTAAAAACTCTGTCTCGTAACATCAATGAGCCTCTGCGCCTCAGGCGAGATCTCGCCGCAGGCAAAGGTCGCTGCGCAATCTCCGTGGAACCCTCCGATATAAGCGCCAACATCGATGGAGACGATGTCGCCCTCTTTCAGCACTCTGCCATCCGGAATCCCGTGAATGACGGTATTGTTCACGGAGATACAGGCACTGGCAGGATAGCCGTTGTAGTTCAGGAAGGAAGGAGTTGCGCCTTGTGACACGATATAATCGTGGACAGCTTGGTCAATCTGCTTGGTTGTTACGCCGGGTCTTACCATTTCCCCTGCCAAGGCACGGGCTGCCGCGGTAATTCTACAGGCACGGCGCATCAGACAGATCTCACGTTCATTTTTAATTGGGATCATACATTATTCTCCCAATGCCGCCAGAATGTCACGGGTGGCTGCTTCGATGGGCTGATCGCCGTCGACAAGCCGCAGCTTGCCCAGGTTCTCGTAGAAGCCCTTCAGTGCTTCGGTCTCCTCATGGTACACAGCAAGGCGGTGACGCACCGTTTCGGGCTTGTCATCCTTGCGGATCATGAGCTCGGAGCCGCAGCTGTTGCAGATCCCTTCGGTTTTCGGCGGGTTGGCCACGATGTGATAGCTGGCGCCACAGGTGCCGCAAACGCGTCTGCCTGTCATTCTGCCCTCGATCACCTCGTCGGCAATTTCGATGGATACGACACGGTCGATCTCCACGCCCTGCTCTAAAAGAGCCTGGGCCTGGGGGATGGTGCGAGGCACACCGTCGAGGATGTAGCCATTCGCACAATCCGCTTTGGCCAGCCGCTCCCGAACGATGCCGATGATGACATCGTCGGGAACCAGCTTACCCTGGTCGATGAGACCCTTGGCCTGCAGACCGATGGGTGTGCCGTTTTTGATTGCTTCGCGAAGAATGTTACCGGTAGAAATGGTGGGAATATTCAGCTGGGCGGCGATCCGCTCCGCCTGGGTTCCCTTGCCCGCACCGGGCGCTCCAAGCAAAATCAATCTCATGTTAAGCCTCCCTTATTTCTCGAGGAAGCCGGAATAGTTGTGCATCATCATCTGAGCCTCGATGGCGGTGACGGTCTCGAGGGCAACAGAGACAACGATGAGGATGGAGGTGCCGCCGAAGGAGAAGCTGGAGTCCTTCAGAGCTGCGCCCAGAACGATGGGCAGAACCGCAATGATACCAAGGTACAGAGCACCGAAGAGGGTGATCTTGTTGATGACCTTGCGGATGAAGTCGCTGGTGGGCTTGCCCGGACGGAAGCCGGGGATAAAGCCGCCGTTCTTCTTCAGGTTGTTGGCAACTTCCACGGGGTTATACTGGATCGTGGCATAGAAGTAGCTGAAGCCGACGATCAGCAGGAGGTACAGCACGGTGTAGGGCCAGGTAGTGCTGCCGAACACATGGGTGCTCCACCAGCCATTCTGTCTGCCGAAGAAAGCAGCGATGGTAGCAGGCAGAGAAGCAATGGACTGAGCGAAGATGATGGGCATAACGCCGGACATGTTGACCTTGATGGGCAGATGGCTGCTCTGGCCACCGTAGACCTTACGGCCAACCACACGCTTGGCGTACTGCACGGGGATACGACGCTCGGCCTGGGAAACGAAGATAACGAAAGCGATCAGAGCGATCACACCGATCAGCAGGGCAATGGACCAGTACCACTGGGAAGGAGTCTTGGTGAATGCCATGTTCCACAGAGGAGCAATGATGCTGCCGGGGATACGAGCCAGGATGTTGGCAAACAGGATCATGGAGATGCCGTTGCCGATGCCGTGCTCGGTGATCTGCTCACCCAGCCACATAACCAGGGTAGAACCTGCGGTGAAGGACAGGATGATAACCACAGCGGCCAGGAAGTCGCTGCGCATCAGCAGCATGCCGCCGTACTGGGAGTTGTAGCTGCGGAGCATCCAGAAGTAGGCGAAGCCCATGAGCAGCGCAATGAGTACGGTGGTGATACGGGTGATCTTGGTGATCTTCTTCTTGCCCTCTTCGCCGCCTTCCTTGCTCAGGCGTTCCAGGTAAGGAATGGCGATGGTGAGGAGCTGAATGATGATGGAAGAGTTGATATACGGCTGAATTGCCAGGGCAAAGATGGTTGCCATGGAGAATGCATTGCCGGACATCATGTTGATCATGTCGAGGATGGTGCCGCTGAGGTTCGCCTCGAACATCAGGGACATCTGGTCAACATTGACAAAGGGTACGGGGACAACGTTACCGATACGGTAAAGCAGAACGATCAGCAGGGTAAAGAAGATCTTCTTACGAAGGTCAACGATTTTCCATGCGTTGCGAAGTGTAGTAAGCACTTACACCACCTCAGCCTTTCCGCCTGCCTCCTCGATTTTTTCCTTGGCAGAGCCAGAGAAAGCTGCAGCCTTGACAGTGACCTTCTTGGTCAGGGTGCCGTTGGCGAGAACCTTCAGACCGTACTTGCAGTCACGGATGATGCCCTTAGCTTCCAGAGCAGCGGCATCGACCACAGCGCCGTCCTCGAATACGTTGAAGGCATCCAGGTTCACAGCAGTGAGGGGCTTTGCAAAGATGTTATTGAAGCCGCGCTTGGGGATACGGCGAGCCAGAGGCATCTGGCCACCTTCGAAACCGGCGCGAACCTTGCCGCCGGAGCGAGCCTTCTGGCCCTTGTGACCACGGCCTGCAGTCTTACCGTTACCGGTACCGCAGCCACGGCCCTTGCGCTTGGCGACCTGGGTAGAACCCATTACGGGAGCAAGTTCATGTAATTCCATTCTTGTCTCCTCCTTATTCAACTTCGGTAACCTGGAGCAGATAGCCGATCTTGGCGATCTTGCCACGGGTCTGTGCATTGTCAGGCTGGATGGTCTCCTGGCCGATCTTGCGAAGGCCCAGGGACTCAGCAGTGGCAATGTGCTTCTGGATACGACCGCTGATGCTCTTAACGAGCTTGATCTTTAACTGTGCCATTGTTCGTATCCTCCTTAACCAATGATTTCTTCCACGCTCTTGCCGCGGATACGAGCGACCTGCTCGGGTCCACGCAGGCTCAGCAGACCCTGCATCGTTGCCTTGACAACGTTCTGGGGGTTGTTGGAGCGCAGGCACTTGGTACGAATGTTGGAGATACCGACAGCCTCCATGACAGCACGGACAGCGCCGCCGGCGATAACGCCGGTACCGACGGATGCGGGCTTCATGAGAACAGTGCCGGCACCGTAGATGCCAGTAACCTCATGGGGAATCGTGGTGCCGGAGAGGGTGACCTTGTGCAGGTTCTTCTTGGCGTTTGCGATGCCCTTCAGGAT
>JAZNVK010000145.1:0-6301 GCA_045592805.1 Faecousia sp. | reverse complement strand
TGAATAACGAATGGTGAATAGTGAATAATGGAGGTATCGGCTCCGCCGATTTATTTAAAATCAATGCGCAAAGCGCATACCTTCGCCATTCACCATTCACTATTCATCATTCACCACTCCAACGCTAAATTTCCGTTTATGGCTGTTTGCCCACGACATAAAAAAGGACTGCCTGGGCAGTCCTTTTTTTATTCGGCGGCTTTGAAGTTGTAGATGGGGCGGATGATTTTTTGTACTTCTGCGGTGGGAGTGATGGTCTGAAGGATCTCCTCCATGCCCTTGTATGCCATGGGAGCTTCGTCCAGAGTGGCTCTGCCCACGCAGGAGGTGAAAATCCCCTCCATTTCACGGCGGTAGTCCGCCAGGGACAGACTCTTAAAAGCCTCGGTTCGGCTCATCAGGCGGCCTGCGCCGTGGGGTGCGGAGCAGTTCCAGTCCTCGTTGCCCTTGCCGATGCACAGGAGGCTGCCGTCACGCATATTAATGGGGATCAGGAGCTTCTCCCCGGTCTGTGCGGAGACAGCGCCCTTTCGCAGGATCATGTGATCCGTATCAATATAATTATGGATGGTGGTGAACTGCTCCACAGGGGTGAGATTCATGCCCTCCAGCAGGATCTGCACCATGGCCTTGCGGTTCAGAGCGGCAAAGCGCTGCACCAGCTTCATATCGTGGATGTAGTCCAGAAAGGTCTGCCCCTCTACATAGGCCAGATCTTTGGGGATATCCGTTTGGCACAGGGCATTACGTCCCTGATTCTGGTAATACATGGCCACCTCGGTACCCAGATGGCGGCTGCCGGAGTGCACCACCAGATAGAGCTGCCCCTCATCGTCCCGATCCACCTCGATAAAATGGTTGCCGCCGCCCAGAGAGCCGATGCTGTGCATGGCTCGGTAGAGATCCACATAGGGGCTGCAGCGCAGGCTGTAGAGGTCGATCTCCTCGGCAAAGGCATGAGGGCGCTTACGGACATTTCTTCCGCAGGGAATCTCTTTGTAGATCAGCTTGTCCAGGGCCTTCAGGTCGATTTCCCGCTCCTGCAGCGCCACGGTCTCCATGCCACAGCCGATGTCAACACCCACCATGCCGGGAACCACCTTGTCCGTCAGGGTCATGGTGGTGCCGATGGTGCAACCCATGCCGGCATGGACATCGGGCATAATGCGGATGCGGCTGCCCGCAAAGGCAGGCTGGTCGCAGACCTGACGGATCTGCTCCTCCGCAGAGCTCTCCAGCGTTTTGGCAAAGCAGCGTGCGGTATTGTACTGCCCGTTAATTTCAATCATGTTCTTTCACTTCCTCTCGGAGTAATTCTTCAAAGGAGTCCAGCACCCAATTCATATCCGAATAGCCGTCGCATGCCTCCCAATAGTCAAAATCCAGATCTGCCACCGCTCTCCAGGGAATCTCCCATCTTGCTTCCCATGGGATCGTGGAAAAGACCGCAATCAGTGCATCCAGCGCTGTCCGCTGGGTGATCTCTCCCTTGTCCATGAGGCATTTGAGTCGATGGAGAATTTCGGGATAGATCTCCGCTTCCTCCCAGGTGACGGTTTTCAAATAGGCATCCAACAGACTGACGGTACGGTTCAGATCCGACAGGCTGCAGGCCAGCTCCAGGGTCAGCTCTGACAGGGGCTGCTCCTCTTCCAGCAGGCTGTCGATGCATTGGTCATAGTCCGAGCGTATGCCTGCACTGAGCAGACGGCGGTACAGAACGGCTTTTTGCGGTGTCATGAATGGCGCACCTCTCTCCTCTTTTGTCCTCATT
This sequence comes from Faecousia sp., assembly GCA_045592805.1. Taxonomy (GTDB): domain Bacteria; phylum Bacillota; class Clostridia; order Oscillospirales; family Oscillospiraceae; genus JAZOXB01. Next base: position 4,527 of record JAZNVK010000145.1, on the reverse strand, counting down.
TTACAGCGCAGAGGAGGGAAAATCGTGGAAAAAAAGTTGCGAGCCCGTTTTTTCACTCTCGGGCCCGCAGCTTTTTCTGTTTTTCCAGCCGTTTTTTCAGATCCCGGATGAAGTCGTCGGGATAGACCACCTGCACCACCGGGCCGAAGGACAGCACCCGAATCAGCAGTTCGGTCTCGTCCCCCCGTTCGTAGGTCAGGCGCAGGCGGTAGCGGTTCTCTCCGATCCGCTCCGTCTCCCGCTGAAAATGGGAGAAGTGATGCATGACACGCTCCAAAGCATTCCGCTCGTCGCTCAATTCCAGAATCAAGACCCGCTTGGACAGCTCTCTGGGGCGGTAGTCCTCTTGGGCGCAGAGTCCCAGAGGCTGGCAGTAGGTGATACGGGAGAGGTTGATGGTCAGAACGCCCCGTTTGTTGGAGGAGATCAGGCGGAATTTGTCGTCCTTGGAGGAGTACTCCAGCCGGTAGGGCACGCAGTTCCACAGATGCTCCCTGCCGTGGGTGCCGGCAAAGCCGATACGCAGACGGCGCTTCTCCCGTATGGCGGAGAGGATGCAGCGGAAACGGCGGATGTAATCGGGGTCTTCGAAGGGGTCGCCGTCCAGATAGCGGTCGAAATAGACGAAGGTATCGGGGGCAAAGAGGGGTTCTACCTCCTCCAATCCCACGGTGGGTGGATCAAAGAGGCGAATTCGGGGGTCTTGGAGCAGCGCCTTGAGCCAGCGCTTTTGCAGCTCCGTCAGGGGCATGGTGGGCTTATGGCGCAGAGGGGTGGTCATGTTGTCTTTCAAAAGCGGCCAGGTCTGCTCCTTCAGCGCTTTAGGGACGGTGAGAATGCTCTCCTCATAGCCCTCCTGCTGCACCGTAGCATAGAGGCGCTCCTGGGTCAGTTCCCCCTCCACCGCCCGGGACAGCAGCTTGGCTAACATATTATAATATGTACCGTAGATCTCGTTGAAAATCATCCGGCCTCACCTCCGTAAAGAGCATTCAGGGCATCCAGATCCTCATAGAACTGCCTGACCACATGAGGGTTAGAGCATTTCAGCGAGGCAATGCGGCCGGTGAAGCTGCGGATCCAGGGCAGAAGCTCCGTGGCATCGTAGGTCAGGACACGGTAAACCAAACGGTGCTCGTCCAGACGGACGACATGACCGTTGCGCTTTTCCCGTTCCAGGCGGCGCAGGATGTACTCCTCCCCCTCCTCTATGTGCAGGGTCATCTCTACATAGTCCACGGTGAAATCCTCACCCGTGGAGCTGCCCCAGAGGTGGCTGCGGAATTTCAGGTAAAAGCCCTCGTATTTCTCAGGCTCCGGCTCCTTCTCCAAAAGCGCTGCGGTCTGGATGTAGTCCAGGCGGAAGAACATCATGCGGCGGAAGCCGTAGTGGTAGCAAAGGAGGTACTGCCGCCCGTTCTGGGTGCTGACGTAGATCTTCATGGGGTAGACCTTGTGGCACACGGGCTTGCTGCGGGATTTGCGGCGGAGATTGGTCAATTCCAGGCGGCAACCGCCGTCTATGGCCAGCAGCAGCTGCAATAAAATGCGGCTGTCGGCGGCATGGAGGAGATAGTGATGCTTGAAGCTGTAGTGGCCGGGGCTTTTCTCCAGCTTATCCAACAAGGAGGAGCCGATGACACCCAGCGGGGCTTCCTCAGAGTAGAAGGCCAGCGCCTCTGCCCAGCGACGGAGATTGACCCCATCCGAACTGCGGCTGTAATAGAGCTCCCTGCCCCGTTTCTCCTCCTGCAGCAGACCCAGCGCCACATATTCCTTCAGCTTTTTACGGACAGTGGACAGCTCCGGCAGATGCTCCGGTGGGAAATGGCAGAAATAACGCTGAGCAAACAGCTCCGTGATCTGCCCCGGGGTGTAGGCCTCCCCCTCTGCCAGCAGATCCAGAATGTAGAAATGAAAGCTCACATCCTTGGAGGTGAAGCTCTTGGCCTTCAGCGCCTTGTACAGGGGGTTTTGGCGGATGGAACGGCTGTCCACGCTGAGAAAGACCTGTTTGCCCTCGGCGTTATGGCGAAAGCGCATATGCTCCCCCAACCAGCTCTCCACACGGCGGCGCTCGTTGTCGTAGCTGCGGGCGCTTTTCTGGTCGTACTCCTCACGGCGCTTGAAGCCGTAGACGTAAAACTGCCGCAGATAGCTGCGCACTCCGTCGAAATTCTTGATCAGCTCCTGAAATGCCATGGTTGCACCTCCCCTCGGTTTTTTCTTCAGTATAGCACAGATATAGTCCAAATAACAGGACAAAGAAAGATTTTTCTCGGTTTTTCTTGCAATTTTTCAGGACTTATGGCATAATTAATACGAACAAACGAACGAAAAGTGGTGGCTTTATGGACAAATATACGGTACTGCAGCAGTATTTTGGCTATGACAGCTTTCGCCCCGGGCAGGAGGCGCTGATCGACGGGATCTTACAGGGTCGGGACGTTTTCGGCATTATGCCTACGGGCGGCGGCAAGAGCATCTGCTATCAGGTACCGGCAGCACTGCTGCCGGGGATCACGCTGGTGGTCTCGCCTCTGATCTCCCTGATGCAGGATCAGGTGCTGGCGCTGAAGGCGGTGGGAATTCCTGCGGCCTATATCAACAGCTCCCTGAGCCTGAAACAGCTCTCGCTGGTCTATGAGCGGCTGGCCGGGGGCGCTTACAAGCTGGTCTATGTGGCACCGGAACGGCTGGATACGGAGCGTTTTCTCCACATTCTCTCGGGGCTGCAGGTCTCCCTTTTGGCCGTGGACGAGGCACACTGCATCTCCCAGTGGGGGCAGGATTTTCGTCCCAGCTATCTGCGGATCCTGCGCTTTTTAGAGCAGCTGCCCCGGCGCCCCGTGGTGGCCGCCTTCACCGCCACCGCTACGCAGAAGGTACGGCAGGACGTGGAGGAAAGTCTGGGTTTGCGACAGCCCGTTCGGGTGGTGACCGGCTATGACCGTCCCAATCTCTATTTTGGTGTGCTGCGCCCTAAGAATAAGGATCAGGAGCTGCTGCAGCTGCTGAAGAAGGAGAAAAACCGCAGCGGCATCGTCTACTGCGCCACCCGTAAGGCGGTGGAGAGTGTCTGTACGCTGCTGACGGAGGAGGGCTACGCTGCCACCCGTTATCACGCAGGTCTGACGGAGCAGGAACGGGCAGAAAATCAGGAGGATTTTCTCCACGACCGCAAGACGGTGATGGTGGCCACCAATGCCTTCGGCATGGGCATTGACAAGAGCAATGTGAACTTCGTCATACATTATAATATGCCCAAGAGCATTGAAGCCTACTATCAGGAGGCCGGGCGAGCCGGTCGGGACGGCACGGATGCACGCTGCGTTCTGCTCTTCAGCCAGAGCGATGTGATGACGGCAAAATTTCTCATAGAGCATCCCTCGGAAAATGAGGAATTGGATGCAGAGCAACGGGAGGCCGTGCGGAAGCAGGATCTGCAACGGCTGGATGCCATGGTCAGCTACTGCCGCAGTCTGACCTGTCTGCGCAGCCGGATTTTGCGCTATTTTGGTCAGGAGGACAGCAAAGGCTGCGGAAATTGCAGCAGCTGTCAGGCAGATTATGTGCCGACCAATATTACAAAGCAGGCGCAGATGCTCCTGTCCTGCGTGAAACGGGTACGGGACAAGCTGGGCTATTATGTGGGCATTACCCTGATCTGCGATGTGCTGCGGGGCAGCCGCAGCAAGCGCATCAGTGAATTGTCTCTGGAGGAGCTGAGTACCTACGGCCTGATGAAGGGTCTTCGGGCCCAGACCATTCGGGACATTGCCCGTCATCTGGAGGAAGAGGGCTATCTGCACACAGATCCCGTCCACGGAGGGCTGCGGCTCTGCGAGGCTGCGGCGGATATTCTCTACAGAGGCAAGGAAATATCCATGTTGCTTCCCCCGTCGGAGGAGACAAAGGAACCCCGTACCAGGAAGGAAAAGCGGAAGGCTGCCGTGGCTGCCCTCTCGGCAAGGGAGCAGGAGATTTTCGAGGCACTGCGTGTGCTTAGAATGGAGCTGGCGCGGAAGGCAGGAGTGCCTGCCTATACGGTTTTCTCCGATGCCACGCTGCAGGACATGGCGCGAAAGCTGCCCCGAAATATGAGCCAGTTCAAAAAAGTCTCCGGCGTGGGCGAGCTGAAATCCCTCTGGTACGGCAAGGCCTTTTTAGCAAGGCTGAAGGAGTTTGTGTAAGGTACAACGGAAGGGCTTTGTCGGTCTGTTCAGGAACTAATGGGTAATAACTAATAGCTAATAACGAAGGTGTGCCTCCGGCACGGATTTGGAATATATATACTCTCAAACAGAAATTTGTCGAATTGTTGATAAAACGGTTTGTATCATGTAACATTTTCGCGCAGCGGGGGAGGGGGTCTTGGGGGAGGGCGAATTTGGGCTGTCGGGGGTAGCACCGAAACGCAGAAGTGTTACCACAGCACAATCTGAGCGCCTCCCCCAAGTCGCCTTCTTTGGTTCCTTTCTTGGCGAAGCAAGAAAGGAACGCCCCGCGCAGCGGAGCAAAGTGGTA
>JAZNVK010000144.1:0-7800 GCA_045592805.1 Faecousia sp. | reverse complement strand
TATATGTTCCATATGATATCCACCTTCGGTGGGTGATATATGCTTTGCATATGAAGGAACGGATATTATATCATGCTTGCCAAAGGCAAGTATATCATACGGCGAATACCGTATATCATATTGCGTAAGCAATATATCATTAAAGAACTACCAGCGCCACCCGAGGAGTTTCCCGGGTGGCGCTGTTTGTCTATTAATCCCTATTCTACCACATTCTGAATGAAGCGCATCAGGATCGTGGCGACCTGGGCTCTGGTGGCGTTGCCCTGGGGCTCCAGGTAGACCTTGCCGCCGGAGGCGGAGCCGGTGACCAGGCCGGTCTTTACCGCCCAGGACAGGGCATCGTAAGCATAGCTGCTGACCTTATTGGCATCGGGGAAGGTGGTAATGTCGGCGACATCGGAGGTATCGATGCCGATGGACTTGCAGTAGCGGTAGAGGATCACTGCCAGCTGCTCACGGGTGATCTGGCCGTCGGGGTTGAAGCGGCCGCCGCCGATACCGGTGACGATGCCGTTCTCCGCCGCCCAGGCCACCGCCTGGGTATACCAGACATTGGAGGGTACATCGGTGAAGCTGTTTGTCCCCTCCACGGGCTGTCCTGCGTAGCGCCACAGCACTGTGACCAGCATGGCTCTGGTCATGGAGCCCTCCGGCTGGAAGCTGGTGGTGCTCATGCCGTTCATAAGGCCGTGGGAGATCACGTAGTCAATACCGGCATGAGACCAGACCCCTGCGGGGGGCATATCGGTGAAGTTTCTGCCGGGGCAGCTGCTGCCGCCGTCACAGGGCGTGTTGTCTTCTACAGGATCATCAGGATCGTCGGGATTGTCAGGATCATCGGGCTCATCAGGCGTCTCGCCCAGGGCTGCATTCACAGCGGTAAAGGCAACGTCATTGGCGCTGTTGTCGTCCCGGGTCTCCAGGGTAATGAAGTAGACCGTATCCAATTCAGGGGCTACGGCAAAGGATACACCCTGCAAGCCCAAGGCCTCCAGCTTTTCGATGGTCATAGTCTCGACCACTTCGCCCTCGGCGCTGCCCTTGCGGAGGGAGAGGGTGATGTTTTCCCGGGCATTGTAGCTGCGGTTGACAATACTGCCGTAGATCACCGCATTGCCATCGGCACGGTAGCCCCAGGAAAGGCTCTCCACCGCCAGGTCGTTCCAGTTCAGAGACTGAACGGTCTCGTTGTCCTCGGGATTCAGCTCCTCTGCCTCCAGGGGTGTCAGGCGGATGGTGATCTCCCTGGGCTTGGTGGCGCTGGGAATGGGCATGGCACAGGAGAAGCTAAGGCGCTGGCCGGGAGCTACAGGTGTTTGCTCCAGATGCTCCACGGTATAGCCGGTGGTGTTGTCGATGAGCTCCACCTTAATGCCTGCGGCGGTCTCATTGCCGACGTTGGTGACGGCCAGATCAAAAACCTGATCCTTGCCGCTGACATAGCAGGAGGCATCCGTATCGGCATAGAGCAGCTGAAGATCCACGCCGTTTTCAATGCTGAGCACTTCCAGGCAGCCCTCGCCATAGGGGGTTTCCGTATTTTCGGGGTCAACGGACTTGGTGCAGAGGGCAATCTGCAGCTTGCCGTTCTTATCCAGCGCAGCGGAGAAATCATAGATATGCGCCGTGCCGTCGGTCAGCGCCACGGGAGCGCTCCAGACACCCCGGTTATTCCAGGAGGCATAGAGGGTGGTATACAGACCGTTTTCGGCGGTGAAGAGGATGGCCTTGTCCTCCACCAGCTGGAAGACGGGAGACAGGGCGATCTCGCCGGACTCCAGGATCACCTGACCGTCGGCATAGATCTTGCCGTCGGCGTACCAGTAGAGCACGCCGTTACGGTAGCAGAGGTTGGACTCCGCTACCTCATTATCCGTCAGCTGTACGCCGTCCACGAAGATCTCCACATCCTGAGAGGTATAGATATCGCCGTCCGTATCCATGGCCCAGGCGATACGAACCTTGCTGTTATGATCATCCGCCGTGAGATCGGTGATCATGCCCAGGTCGGTATAGGCGGCGGTGGGGCTGTTCCACATACCGGCAAAACCGGAGGTAGCGGTATAGATCACATTGCCTTCGGGGCTGAACCAGTCGCCGTTGGCATTGCCCTGCCAGATCACCGTCCGGCCGCCGCTCATGGGTGTGGAACCGGAGGTCTCCACAATGACCGGCTGATAGCCCAGAGTGCCGAAATCGGACACAGAAACAGGAAGACCTCCATAAGTTCCGTCGGAGAAGAGCTTGCCTGCCATAATACGGGTGGAGGCATCGGCCAGGGTGCTGCCTGCGGAGAGGGTATCGATCTCCGTCCAGGTCACATAGCCGTCATTGACGGAGGCAAAGGCATCTACAGTGCCGTTATCACAGAAAAGCGCAGGCGCACTCCAGCTGCTGCCGTCATAGGTGGTGACATAGAGCTGCTGACCGTTGGCATCGGTAAATTCGGGATTCTGCGCCACATACAGCAGGGCCAGCTTGCCATTGGACAGGCGCACCAGCTGAGGATCGGCGCTGTCAGGCAGACCGCTGATCAGGGTGGTGTCGCCGTTCTTGCGGCCGTGACCGCTCTGCCATTGGGTCGGGGTGACTGTCTGCAGGGTGTAGGCATCGGGGTCATAGAGGTCAAAGCAGAGGGCTTCCTCCGTCCTTCCTCCATCATGGATGACGGCAGCACGGGAGGAGGGATACTCCAAAATCAGCTTATTGATCGCAGGGGGGATCTCCGGCTTCACCTCAAAGATCGCCAGATTTCCCTTGAAATACGCGCCTAAGGTGGCACGAAGCTCCATATAATCGGTTTTATCCTGATTGATCTCCCACTTGGCCATCAGCTTGCCCTCCAGACCGCCGCTGATGGACAAGGTATCCTTAATGCCAACGCCCAGGCCGCCATGGACGGTGCTGGTCCAGCGCAGCTCTGCATCGGGAGAGAAGATCTGCTTCTGGGGATCGGAGCGGAAGTGACCCTGGAGCATCAGCTCGTTCTTCCAGCCCACCTCAAAGAAGAGGGGGACAGCGCCCACTGTCATGGGGCAGCCATACTCGAAGCCACCGCTGCCGCCGATGATAAAGCCGCTATCCAGCCAGATGATCTCGCCCCGGGAGTTCACATAGCCCTCCATAAAGCCCAGCAGATCGAAGCTGCAGCTGACCGTAAAGGAGCCCTTGCCACGGCCGATGGCCATATCATTCTTCTTCATGAAGTTCTGGATCTCACGGTACTGCTTGGCGAAGTCGCCGGTATTCTTTGTCAGACTTTCGGTCAGTTTCTTCAGGCCGAAGACGGTCTCCTTGGGCTTCAGCTTGCCGGTACTATCGGTACCGAAGTCCCCCTGGACACCGAATACCAGGTAGGCTTTCCCATCCTCAATGCTGCACTCGAACTTGACCGGAGAGTAGATGCCGGTCTGCACCTCTGTGCCGGAGAGGAAGGGGCCTGCGGAATCCCCCAGGGTGAAGGACAGTCCGTCGCCAAATTTGACCTCAAAGCCATTGAGCTGCGAGGGCAGGACGGTATCCACCTTGAACTTCAGAGGTGCGCGGCGGGTATCCCCATCGGCATCGATGGCCACCAGCTCTATGGGATCGGAGACGTCAAAGTGGTCGCTCCAGGTGACTCTAACGCTGCCGGAGGAGAGATCCACGGCCTCAGCGCTCTGGCGGAGAATCAGCGTATCGCAGGTGCTGTCGCCCCAGTCGATCTCTGCCCGAACCATCTGAGAGCCGGACTTCATCAGATCCAGGGTATACTCCTTGTGGAGCACATCCACATTATCCACCCAGACACCGTTGAGGACAGGCTCATCGGATTTCTTCTGCAGGTAGACCTCCGGCGTTCCCTCCAGCTGAGCACCCGACAGCTTACGGGTGGAGTAGCCGTCATACTTGATCTCTGCTCCGCCTCTGGGATAGGGTATCGTAACCTGACCGTTGGAATCCGTCTTGTATGTAACGTCGCCATTGACAACGACCTTTGCGCCCTCACAGAGGCGGTAGGCATCCTTGCCTCCCTCCGGGGCCTGAATGGTGGTGTAGACCGTCAGGCTCAGGTTCAGGGGGTGCTGGCGGTAGATATTGCCCTCGATGTACTCCTCCCGTTCCAGAACCGAAAGATCGATGCTCATGCGGTGGGGATCCTCATAAGTACCCGCACCGCTGAGGCTTTCAATATAATTGGTGGCGATATAGCAGCCGGGACGGATGTAAATGGAGTCATCGGCATATTTATACGCACTGCTCTCCATGGCATCGTTGTTGCCGTGATAATAAGAGCTGCCTGCGCCTGCAAAATTCTGGTACATACCCACCCAGAGATAGGTCAGCCAGCCGCTGGTGTAGTACCTGGGCGCGTCACGGAGCCAGTAAGCGCCGCTGTTCCAGTGCTCATCCATGCGGTAGTCCGTCCACTGGAGCACTGTCTCGTACTGATAGTACTGCTCGGAGCTGAAGAGGAACATATAGTCCTCGGTGATCACATGGGAATAGCCTGCGTCCACCAGAGTGTGGGCTTTTTCCGCACCATAGTAGCCGTAGTCCCTGAGATCCGGCGTTCCGTCGCCCACACGGGCAGGATCGGTATAGGAGACCAGGGTATTATTCACCGTAGGATTCAGAAGTGCCACTTCCTCCTCGCGGAAATTGTCCTCTTTCAAAAAGCCGCCGTAGTTCGCGTAGGAGGGCGGCGTATTCTGGGTGGAGGCATCGTAGCCGCCGCCGGTACCGCCGGAGAGACCGGAGTAATCAAAGCAGACGTCGGTATACTCCAGCTCCTCGGCATTGGAGTTCAGAAAGCTGCGGACATCGCTGGTACGCCAGGAGGAAGAGCCATAACGCACCTGCCATTCGATACCGGTGCGCTGGTAGAAATTGATACTGGCATCGTACTCGCCCTTCAGGAAGGGGGTCACGCAGTACAGCAGTGCCTCGTCCCCGTCGGTGTCACAGACGTACCAGACCAGCTCGGTGCCTTCAAAGCTGCCGTAGTAAACGAAGTCACCGGGCTCAAGATTCTCCTTGAAATAAGAGCTCCAATTCGCACCCTCCTTCGTAGCTTCCGCAGCAGAGGCAAAAGGCAGGCAGGACAGAAGTAATGAGAGCATCAAAAGGACAGAAATGATTTTTCTCCCAAATTTCATAGCTTACCCTCCTACAATATAGTTAAGGTTTTAGGCACGGCAGCCAGCCGTGTCTATTTCCATCTCAAAGCCGAAACTGTTAGAATGGAGAGGAAATGGTCTGACGCAGCCCACCCTGGGCTTGCACGCCCGTAAGGGAGTCTGTCAGCCGCCTCTCTCATTCGCAGTATTCCATTTAAGCAGGTTGTCCCACCGTCTTTCGGTGCGTTCGTGTAATAGCCCAGGAGATTGAACAGGCAATGAGTAAAAGCGGTCGCCATGAATTATTCAACCAGGAGGTACTTTTTATGAACGCTGTTGGTATCGATGTGTCCAAAGGCAAGAGCACGGTGGCTATTCTCCGGCCATTGGGTGAAGTTGTTCGCTTGCCCTTCGATGTGACCCATGATTACGGGAGTCTCGAACGGCTGGCAGATCAGATCATCTGCCTGGATGGTGAGTCCAGAGTCCTCATGGAGGCAACCGGGCGTTACCACGAGCCTGTGGCTGCGGCTTTACACGAACGGGGCATCTATGTGTCCGTGCTGAATCCACTGGCAATACACGGGTATAATCCGGATGGTAAAGTCCGCAAAGTCAAGACTGACCAAAAGGATTCTATGAAGATCGCAAAATTCGTACTTGACCATTGGACTGATTTGCGAGAATATACTCCTGTGGAAGCTGTAAGACAACAACTGAAAATCTTTAGCCGCCAGTACAATCTCTATATGAAGTCCAGTGTGGCCCTGCAAAGCAACCTGATTTCTCTGTCCGATAAAGTTTTTCCCGGTGTGAATGAGCTGTTTACCAGTCCGGAACGAGTTGATGGACACCAGAAATGGGTGGATTTCTTCACTACCTTTTGGCATTGTGAATGTATCAGTCGGGTTAGCGAGGAAGCTTTTACAGAACGCTACAAGAAGTGGTGCAAGCGGAAGGGCTATAACTTTTCTGTGAAAAAGGCCGCCGATGTTTACATTGAAAGCCTGGGACACATTGTCACTCTGCCCAAGAACAACAACACCAAGCTGCTGATCCAGACGGCTGCCAAGGAGCTGACCGCAATGAATGAGCTGCTGGCTTCTGTTCGGGCGGAGATGGTGCGATTGGCAAAGGAACTGCCGGAATTTGAGACCGTGTATGCCATGTACGGGGTAGGCGAAACCACTGCCGCACAGCTTATGGCAGAGATTGGCGACATCCGTAACTACCCTCGCAGAAGCTCTCTGGTGGGCTTTGCTGGCGTGGATCCGGAGATCGACCAGTCCGGCAAGAAGGACAGCAAGAGTAAGCCTTCTACAAAGCGTGGATCGCCTCACCTGAGGAAAACCTTGTTCCAGATCATGACAATCTATCTCCAGCACAGCCCCGCTGACGAAGCCGTGTACCAGTTCCTGGACAAGAAACGATCTGAGGGTAAGCCCTATTATGTCTACATGACGGCAGGCGCTAATAAGTTCCTGCGGATCTACTACGCACGGGTCAAAGAGTGTATGGCAAAGCTCGACGCACCTGCTGAAACAGTCGAAGAAAACGGCTGATTTGTTGCGGCTACTTACCCAGCCGATGAACGCCCCAGTTCACCGGCAGCTTTACTATGCCCTTTTTGCAGCACTACTCACCGCAAAATTTTCTCCATTTGGGGCTTGACTTTTTATTTGCAGACTCTCTTTCATAATCGCTGTCTTCAGTATATCAAAATCAGGAAATCAAGTCAAGAACCGCTTAGACCGTGGGGAAGCTTTTCCGCTCCCACAGCGGCTTCTCACGGAGGAGCTTGTCGCTTTTTTCGCAGATCCGGCGGCTGCGGAGCTTTCGGACGTGTTGATCACTGACCACCACGGGGATACAGCGCTCCAGTACCCGATCGAAAATGCGCTGGTCATTGAGATCTGTGGTGTTTTTCATCTGCTCAAGGTGGATATTGGTGGTATAGATGGTAGGGCGACCGCTGCGGTAACGGCTGTCGATAACGCTGAAGATCTGCTCTCTGGCATACTCCGAGCTGCGCTCCATGCCCAGATCATCGATGATCAGAAGATCAAAGGCGCAGAGCCTGTCGATAAAGCGGTTATTCTCTCCGCTGCGCAGACCGCTGAGCTCATTCAAAATACGGGAGCAGTTGGTCATCCTCACCCGAACACCCTTATCCAAAAGGGCATTGGCAATACAGCCCGCCAGGAAGCTCTTGCCTGTGCCGACGCTGCCCCAGAACAGCAGCCCAATGCCGTCTTTGTAAAACTCCTCCCAATGGCGCACATAGTTCCTGGCACGGTTCATGGCCTCCGGGTTGTAGCCCAGGTCCGTCTCAAAGGTGTGCTTGCGAAGGATGGGGCTGGGCAGACCGGCGGAGCGGTTTTGGTCAATTTCCAAACGGAAACGGCGCGCCTTCTCCTCCTCTTCCTCCTTACGCATCCGCTCCTGCTCACATTGACAGGTACAGCGTGGCAGCATCAGATTTCCGCAGATGACAACCTTGCATTGGCGGGGCGTATGACAGGTCTTGCAGTAGATCAGACCGCTGACAGGATCCACATACTCCCCTGCCTGAGGCTGAAGGATCGCAGGCTTGACAGAAACAGCCTGAAAAATCTTCTCCATAAAAATTCTCTCCTTTTCATTCTTCTTTTTTATTCTATATATTTAATTAGGTGATCGTTTTCGATCACTCAAGAGT
>JAZNVK010000143.1:0-4271 GCA_045592805.1 Faecousia sp. | reverse complement strand
TCTTCCTAAGACCGCTTGGCCCCCGACTTCATTTTTGCCCTCTGCCTCCTCTTAGGCGGCTGCTGTCCGGAGGAGGCCGCGGTGCTGCCCCCTGACACAAGGCCCTCGGTAGACGCCTCCTATACCCTCCTGGTCAAGACGGAAACGGGGGTGGAAGCTATGGGACTGCGCGACTATCTGGCAGGGGTGCTTCTGGGGGAAATGCCTGTGGATTTTTCCACAGAGGCGCTGAAAGCCCAGGCCATTGCCGCCCGTACCTACGCCCTGCGCAAGGCGGCCACGGCGCGGCATCCCGATGCCCATGTGTGCAGCCAAAGCAGCTGCTGCCAGGGCTGGAGCTCCATAGATGCCTGCGACGAAGCCGTGGCTCGTCGGCTGTACCATGCAGTGGACGAAACCGACGGGCTGGTGCTGACCTATGAGGGTGCGCTGATCGATGCCACCTTTTTCTCCTGTTCCGGAGGCAGAACGGAGTCTGCCGTGGCGGTGTGGGGCGGAGATGTGCCATACCTCCAGGCGGTGGACAGCCCCGGAGAGGAGGCAGCGCCGGTTTTTCAGGAGGAACGGCACTGGTCTGCGGAGGAGCTGCGGACACTGCTGCAGGAGGCACTGCCGGAGGCGGTTCTGACGGGTGCACCCGAAACCTGGTTCACAGAGCTGCAATACAGCCCCGGAGGCGGTGTGGAGACCCTGAAGCTGGGGGGTGTGGCGCTGAGCGGCACAGGGCTGCGTCAGCTGCTGGGTCTGCGCTCCACCCGGCTCAGCATAGAGCTCAGGGAAGATCAGATCTGCATCCGCACCTACGGCTACGGCCATCGGGTGGGTCTGAGTCAATACGGCGCCCAGGCCATGGCCCAGGCAGGCAGCAGCTATCGGGAGATTCTGCAGCACTACTACCAAGGCACCCGGCTGCAAAAGATCTCACCGGGAACGCAGACCGGACAGGAAGAAGCGCTGAATGGCGCAGGGTGAACTGGCGAACGACGGAAGTACGGGCATAAGAAATGAAAAGGCGCAGCCGTCCACGACCCGCCCTGCAATTCACCAAAGGCAAGCAAAAATTTGCCGGTCCGTTTAGGAACTAACAACTAAGAGCTAAGAACTAAAAACTGAGGTGTGCCTTCGGCACGGAGTTTGAATAATTAACCCGTCAAACAGAAATTTGTCGAACTGTTTGCCGCAGCCAAAGCCTCCAGTATTAGGAATAATTTCGTACTATGAGAGAGACAACATATTACGCAATGTCATTGCGAGGCCACCTGTGGCCGTGGCAATCCGCATCCCTAAAAACCTCTCTTTTATATCAAATTCCCATATAATCGAAACATTTTTTGGAACGGATTGCCACGTCGGGCTTACGCCCTCCTCGCAATGACATGGCTTTTCGGTAGCCTGTACTTCTATTGAAAAGGTGGATTTAGATGGAAGCAAACAGACCGACAAACATCTATTTGACTCAATTTCAAATCCCGTCGGCGGAGCCGACACCTTCATCATTCACCATTCATCATTCACCATTCACCATTCTCCCATTCACCATTCGCCTGTTCCCCCGTTCCCACCAAGCCCCTACAGTTTACAAAAACCTGCCGCACCGTGGATCCGGTGCGGCAGGTTCTTTATCTCTTTTTACAGCTCCCGAAGGGCATCCAACAGGAGGGTCTTTTCGTTGGTCTTCTCGTCGCGGTACTTGATGATCCGGGCAGGCGCACCGGCAACCACCGCATTGGCAGGCACATCGGAGGTGACAATGGCACCGGCGGCGACGACGGCATTGTCACCGATCTGCACGCCCTCCAGCACAACCGCATTGGCACCCACCAGCACATGGTCGCCCACCACAACAGGGGTGGCACTGGGAGGCTCGATGACACCGGCCAGAACGGCACCGGCACCGATATGGCTGCCCTTGCCCACGGTGGCTCTGCCGCCCAGGATGGCACCCATGTCGATCATCGTTCCCTCGCCCACACGGGCGCCGATGTTCAAAATAGCGCCCATCATGATCACGGCATTGTTGCCGATCTCCACGCCCTCACGGATCACAGCGCCGGGCTCCACTCTGGCGTGGAGGGACTTCAGATCCAGCATGGGAATGGCGGAATTACAAGCAGAATTGTCAATGCGGAGGGAGGCGATTTTTGCAGCATTTTCCTGCAGCTGGGGCTCCAGCACCTTCCAGTCACCGAAGAGCAGCTTCAGACCGTTGCCGCCGGTGAACTCCTGCACATCGTGGAATTCACAGGGTTCCTTCTCCTGCAGCACTACCTGCACGGGAGTCTTCTTCTGAGAAGTGCGGATCAGTTCAATGATTTCGTATGCTTCCATGGCCTTTACCTCACGGTGCGCTTGCGGCGCAGCATCTCACGCCAATCCAGGTCGCCCCGCTGCAGACCCATGATCAGCATCTCCGCAGAGGCCAGATTGGTGGCAACGGGGACGTTGTGGGTGTCGCAGAGGTGGATGGTCTGGACGATCTGCTGATCCTCCCAGGGATCCAGATTGTTGGGATCGGTGAACATGATCACCAGATCGATCTCGTTATAGGCAATACGGGCATCCACCTGCTGGTGACCGCCCTGGTTATGGGACAAAAACAGGGTAGTGGGCAGACCCGTGGCGCCAGCCCCCAGTCGGCCGGTGGTGGCGGTGGCGGAGAGATTATGCTTGGAGAGGATGCTCTTATAGGCGGTACACAGCTGCACCAGCAGTTCCTTCTTTTTGTCGTGGGCCATCAAAGTAATATTCATAAACAAAGCA
Source organism: Faecousia sp. (assembly GCA_045592805.1). Classification (GTDB taxonomy): domain Bacteria; phylum Bacillota; class Clostridia; order Oscillospirales; family Oscillospiraceae; genus JAZOXB01. The sequence continues at coordinate 1,511 of JAZNVK010000143.1, read as the reverse complement.
CCTCACTTAGAATTTCATCAGGGGCATGGGAATGGAACGCAGGCGACGGGAGATCCGCAGACAGGCCTCCGCAGCGCCGCCGTCGGTGGCAAAAATCAGGGCAGAGCCCTCGCTGGCGGCCAGAACCACGTCCACATCCTCGGGAACAACGCCCAGAAGGGGCAGACCCACCTCGTCCATCACGTCATCCACGGTGAGATCCATCCGCTTAAACAGCCGGGGGTGGACACGGTTGACGATGAGATGCATCTCCTCCTTGCCGTCCAGGCTCAGCAGATCCGCAGCGCAGCCCGCATCCCGGAGGGAGGCAGGGTCAGGAGTGGAGACCACCAGGCAGCGGTCGGCATAGCGGCTGGCCAGACGGAAGCCCGTCCCCACACCGGCGGGGGCATCAATAAAGATGAAGTCGTAACGCTCTCTTGCCCGTCGCAGCAACTGCTCCAGCCCCTCGGTGTGGATCAGCTCCTCGTTCTCCCGCACGGGGGCGGTAAGAAGCTGCAGCAGAGGCAAACGGGGGTGGACGGCGGCATCGTCGAAGTCATAATGGCCGTGGATCACGTCCGTAAAGGCCACAATGGGCAGCTCCGCCATGCCCAGGGCGATGTCCAAATTCCGCAGACCGATGTCCGCATCGATGCACAGCACCTTCTGTCCCTCCGCTGCCATACAGCCGGCAACGGCGGCGCAAATGCTGGTTTTGCCCGTGCCGCCCTTGCCGGACAGCACACAAATGACCTCGCCCACAAGCTTCACCTCTACTCCTACTTGTCCTATGATATTATAGTATACAGTATTTTGTCAATAATTTCAATACGATTTCCGCCCCAAGCACGTATTTTTGCAAAAAGAACAGGTGGCGCGGAATGTGGGAAGCGTACATATCGAAGGCATCGGCAGCGCAGCTGTCAGCGACGAAGCCCCGCTACAGATGGATTTGCCCCCCTTGCTGAAGCTTCCGCCACGGAACATAAAAACGTCAAATCGTTGTTTGTCGAAGGATCGCCGTTCCACACAACACCGCACAGGCGATTTTATCGCCCCTGGCACTACGGTTTTCATAAGAATTTTCGCCAAATCCCGTAGTACGACCCCACGTGTCCACCCGTGGCACCACCGTCAAACAGAAATTTGACGAACTGTTGGATGTAGCCAGAGCCTCCAGTATTAGGAATTATTTCGTACTATGTGAGAGACAACATATTACGCAATGTCATTGCGAGGCCACCTGTGGCCGTGGCAATCTGTATCCTTAAAACCCTCCGTTTTATACCAAATTCCCATATAATCGAAACATTTAGGGGAACGGATTGCCACGTCGGGCATAGCCCTCCTCGGAATGACATGGCTCTTCGGTAGCCTCTGCTTCTATCGGCAACGAGGCTTTGGGCGTAAGCAACCAGACCGATAAACATCTGGGCACCTCTAAAAACTACACCTAATCGCCACTGTAAGTGATATGGCGAATTTTTTGAAAACTCACAGCAACAAATTACGCTGTTCGCGTCTAAATC
>JAZNVK010000142.1:0-10161 GCA_045592805.1 Faecousia sp. | reverse complement strand
CCCCCACGGGACTCGGGGTCATAGGTGGCCAGAACTTCCGTCACATTGCCTTCATCGTCGGTGACGTAACCGGTACACTTGATCAGGTAAGCGCCCTTCAGGCGGCACTCGGGGCCTTCGGGGTAGAGACGCTTGTACTTGGGCACGGGCTGTGCCAGGAAATCGTCGGCCTCGATCCACAGGTTGCGGGAGAAGCTGACCTCACGGCTGCCATCCTCGGGACGGTTGGGGTTATTCTCCACCACCACGGTCTCGCTCTGACCTTCGGGGTAGTTGGTGATGGTCAGCTTAATGGGCTTCAGAACCGCCATGACACGCTGTGCCGTCTCGTTGAGATCCTCACGGAGGCAGAACTCCAGGAAGGCATAGGGGATGGTGTTGGGGGACTTGGCCACGCCCACACGCTCGCAGAAATTGCGGATGGACTTGGGGGTATAGCCTCTTCTGCGCAGACCGCAGAGGGTGGGCATACGGGGATCGTCCCAGCCGGAGACAACGCCGGTTTCCACCAGGTTGCGCAGCTTCCGCTTACTCAGGACGGTATGGTCAATGCCCAGACGGGCGAACTCGATCTGACGGGGTCTGTGAGGCACGGAGACGTTCTCCACCACCCAGTTGTACAGGGGTCTGTGGTTCTCAAACTCCAGGGAGCAGAGGCTGTGGGTAATGCCCTCCAGAGCGTCCTGAATGGGGTGGGCAAAGTCGTACATGGGGTAGATGCACCTCTTGTCACCCTGGCGGTGATGGTGCATATGGCGGATGCGGTAGATAACGGGGTCACGCATATTGAAATTGCCGCTGGCCAGGTCGATCTTGGCACGGAGGGTGTACTTGTTGTCCTCAAATTCACCGGCACGCATCCGTGCGAAGAGATCCAGGCTCTCCTCCACGGGGCGGTCACGCCAGGGGGACTTGGCAGGGGTGTCCACATCGCCACGGAATTCCTTGAACTCCTCCGGAGTCAGCTCGCAGACATAGGCCAGACCCTTTTTGATCAGCTCCACGGCGTACTCGTAGTCCTTCTCAAAGTAGTCGGAGCCGTAGTAGAAGCGATCCTCCCAGGTAAAGCCCAGCCACTTGATATCCTGCTGGATGGCCTCCACGAACTCCACATCCTCCTTGGTGGGGTTGGTGTCGTCCATGCGGAGGTTGCACATGCCGCCGAACTTCTCAGCGGTGCCGAAGTCGATGCACAGGGCCTTGCAGTGGCCGATGTGCAGGTAGCCGTTGGGCTCCGGCGGGAAACGGGTATGGACGGTCTGCCCCTCGTACTGTCCGCCGGGGGCGATATCTTCTTCAATAAAAGCCTCGATGAAATTCTTGCTTTCCGGGCGATTACGTTCTTCTTCCATTTTTCTTTCCTCCCTTGGAAATATCCCAACTATTTTATAGCATTTTCCCCCAATATGCAAGGGTCATTCTGTGGGAAAGTGCAAAAAATTGAAAACATTTCGTGAATTCAGAAATTTTTGTTGCCATTGGACGGGATTTATTATAGAATAGAGGGGACAAAATGAGAAAAAGGAGAGTGGAGCAATATGGCTCAGCCCAAGTATCGCCGTGTGCTTTTAAAGATCAGCGGCGAGGCCCTGGCGGGAGATGCCCACAGAGGTCTGGATTTTGATGTGATCGGCAGTGTCTGCGACGTAGTGAAGAAATGCGTGGATGCAGGCGTGCAGGTGGGCATCGTGGTCGGCGGCGGCAATTTCTGGCGCGGCCTCAAGGACGGCGGTGACCGCATGGAGCGCACCCGTGCCGACCATATGGGTATGCTGGCCACGGTGATCAATGCCCTGGCACTGGCAGACTGCTTAGAGCAGAGAGAGGTTGAGGTTCGTGTGCAGACCGGCATCGAGATGAGCCGCATTGCCGAGCCCTATATCCGTGGCAGAGCCATCCGCCACCTGGAGAAGGGCAGAGTGGTCATCTTCGGCTGCGGCACCGGCAATCCCTTCTTCTCCACGGATACCGGCGCTGTCCTCCGTGCGGCGGAGATCAATGCCGATGCCATTCTGCTGGCGAAGAATGTAGACGGTGTCTACTCCGACGACCCCGCCAAGAACCCCGACGCTGTGAAATTCGACGAGATCTCCTATGACGAGGTGCTGGCCAAGCACCTGATGGTCATGGACTCTACCGCAACGTCCCTCTCTATGGATAACCACATTCCCATCATTCTCTTTGCGCTGAAGGATCCTGAGAACATCCTGCGTGTGGTGATGGGCGAAAAAATCGGAACAGTAGTTAAGGAGGATAACTAAAATGGCAGTAGATTTTAAGGATTATACCAGAAAAATGGACAGAACCCTGGTGATCCTGCAGGAGGACTTCGGTGCCATCCGTGCAGGCAGAGCCAACGCCCGTGTGCTTGACCGCATCTCTGTGGAGTACTACGGTGTGGACACCCCCGTGGGACAGGTAGGTACCATCTCCTCTCCCGATGCCCGTACCCTGGTGATTCAGCCCTGGGACGGCAGCCTCTTAAAGAAGATCGAGAAGGCCATCCAGGTCTCCGACCTGGGCATCAACCCCCAGAATGACGGCAGAGTCATCCGTCTGGTCTTCCCCCAGCTGACCGAGGAGCGCCGCCGTGAGCTGGCAAAGCAGGTCAAGAAGTACGGCGAGGATGCCAAGGTGGCTGTCCGCAATATCCGCCGTGATGCCATGGACTATATCAAGAAGCTGAAGAAGGACTCCCAGATCACCGAGGACGACCAGAAGAAGGCCGAGAAGGATCTGCAGGAGATCACCGACAAGTATGTCAAGAAGGTCGATGAGGCCTGCGCAGTAAAAGAAAAGGAGCTTATGGAACTCTGATTCCTAAGCCATCTCGGAATGGTTCAAGACTGCATCACGTAACGGTGCAGTCTTGAACATTCCTGTATTGTGGAGCAAACTATGCTGTTTGGAAAGAAGAAAACCAAAGAGCCCCGCAACATTCCCAACCACATCGCCATCGTCATGGACGGCAACGGCCGCTGGGCGAAGAAGCGCGGTCTGCCCCGTCAGGCGGGACACAAGGTGGGGGCGGAGGCTTTCCGTACCATTGCAAATTATGCCAAGTCCATTGGCTTGAAATATCTCACCGTCTATGCCTTCTCCACGGAGAACTGGAAACGCTCCGAGGAGGAGGTCAGCGCCATTATGGAGCTGCTGGAGAAGTACCTCCGGGAGGCCATTCGGGATATGGACAAGAATCAGGTGCGCTTTTACTTTTTCGGTGACCTGAGCCGTCTGTCCCCGGAATTGCAGGAGGAGGCGAAGACCGCCATGGAGCGGTCGAAGAAATATGCCAGTGTGCAGGTGAATTTCTGCCTGAACTACGGCGGCAGAGCCGAGATGGTTCGGGCGGCGCAGCAGTTCGCCCGTGACTGCCTGGAGGGCAAGTGCAAGCCCGAGGATCTCACGGAGGAGCGCTTCTCCGGCCTGATGTACTCCGCCGGTGTGCCGGATCCCGAGCTGGTGATCCGTCCCGGCGGCGAGATGCGGACTTCCAATTTCCTGTTATGGCAGTCTGCCTATGCGGAATATTATTTTACGGATGTGCTCTGGCCCCAGTTCGGCCCCAAGGAGCTGGACGAGGCCATCGATGCTTACAATAAGCGCAATCGGCGCTTCGGAGGTGCTAAATAATGCTGGTTCGTATTCTGACGGCAGTGGTGGGTCTGCCTCTGCTTCTGGCAGTGGTCTTCCTGCTGCCTCCCGTTGCCACGGCGATCCTCTTTGCCCTGGCCTGTATGATCGCCGCCTATGAGATGCTCTGGCGCACAGGGCTCTTGAAGCACAAGCGGATCGTGGTCTATACCGCCCTTATGGCCGCCTTTGTGGTCATGTGGTCCTGGTGCAAGGCTTGCAGCGTGTTCACGGGGGAGATCCTGTGGGCAAGTATGCTTTTGGCGGTGTTCCTCTTTGCCAGCCTGCTCTTCTGCGAGCTGCTGGCAGGACATAAGGAGATCAAATTCTCCTCCCTCTGCGTGGCGCTGTTCAGCGGCCTGATCTATCCCTTCCTCATGGGCGCACTGGTGCGCCTGCGCGGCATGGAGGAGGGCGTTTACTACATTCTGGTGGCATTTATCATCTCCATGGTGGCAGACAGCGGCGCTTATTTTGCCGGCCGTGCCTTCGGTAAGCATAAGCTGGCTCCCGTTATCAGCCCCAAGAAGACCGTGGAAGGTGCCATTGGCGGCGTCATTCTGAACATTCTGGGCATGATCCTCTATACCTTCCTCCTGAATAAGTGCTTCGGCTTTACCCAGGTCAACTATTTCTTTGCCGCTATCTACGGTCTTGTGGGTGCCTTCGGCTCCATGCTGGGCGATCTGACCTTCTCCGTTGCCAAGCGCCAGGTGGGCATCAAGGACTACGGCAATCTCTTCCCCGGTCACGGCGGTATTCTGGATCGCTTCGACAGCACCATGATCTGCGCCCCCATTGCAGAGGCATTGCTGCTGCTGATCCCCTTTGCGGTGAAGTGATATGACGAAGTATTTATCCATTTTAGGCAGCACCGGCTCCATCGGCCGCCAGACGCTGGAGGTGGTGGAGCAGATGCCCGGGATCAAGGTCACTGCCTTAGCCGCCGGAACCAATGTGGAGCGCATGGCGCAGCAGTGCAGACAGTTCCTGCCGGAGCTGGCGGTTATGGGGGATGAAGCCTCTGCCAGGGCATTAAAAGATGCCATTGCGGATCTTCCCATCCGTGTCCTCTGGGGCATGGAGGGACTCATTGCCGCAGCGGAGCAGGAGCAGGCGGATACAGTGGTCACTGCCGTGGTGGGTATGCTGGGTTTAAGACCCACCTTAGCTGCCATCCGCAAGAAAAAGCGCATTGCCCTGGCCAATAAGGAGACCCTGGTCTGCGCCGGTGAACTGGTAATGCAGGAGGCGAAGTCCTGCGGCGCGGAGATCATCCCCGTGGATTCCGAGCACTCCGCCATTTTCCAGTGCCTTATGGGCAGCCGCAGCAAAGAGGAGATCCGCCGCCTGATTCTGACCTGCTCCGGCGGTCCCTTCTTCGGTAAGACCCGTCAGGAGCTGGAAGCCGTGACCAAGGCCGATGCCCTCCGCCATCCCAACTGGAAAATGGGGCATAAAATCACCATCGACTGTGCTACACTAATGAATAAGGGTCTGGAGGTCATCGAGGCCATGCGGCTGTATGACCTGCCCCTCTCTCAGGTGGATGTGGTCATCCACCGCCAGAGCATTATCCACTCCCTGGTGGAGTTTGTGGACGGTGCTGTCATGGCGCAGCTGGGCGTGCCGGATATGCGTGTGCCTATCCGCCTTGCCATGACCTATCCCTGCCGTGCGGAGAATCCCGCAGCCCCTCTGGATCTGCTGACCTGCGGCCCGCTGACCTTCCACGAGCCGGATGTAACGAATTTCCCCTGTCTGGCTCTGGCACGGCAGGCGGCGCTTTTGGGCGGTACGGCCTGTCCCGTGCTCAACGGTGCCAACGAGGCAGCGGTAGCGCTGTATCTGCAGGATGCCATCGGCTTCTACGATATCCCCCGTCTGGTGCAGAAGGCCATGGATACCGTTCCCTTTATCCAAACCCCGGATCCGGAAGAGATCCTGCAGGCAGACAAGGCTGCGAGACAGGCGGTCTGCCGTTCCTTGTGAGGTGTAAAAATTGACAGTTTTCTATATTGTTGTTGCAATTTTACTTTTCGGATTACTGATCCTCGTCCATGAGTTCGGCCATTTCGTCACCGCCAAGCTCTCCGGCGTTCGGGTCAATGAGTTTGCACTCTTTATGGGTCCTGCCATCTGGAAGAAGCAGAAGGGCGAGACCTTATATGCCCTGCGCTGCATCCCCATCGGCGGCTACTGCGCCATGGAGGGCGAGGATGACGACAGCGATGATCCACGTTCCTTCGGTAAGGCAAAGCTGTGGAAGAAGCTGATCATTCTGGTGGCAGGCTCCTTTATGAACTTTTTGGCAGGCTTCGTGATCCTGCTGCTGCTCTTTGCCTTCAGCTTTTCCTACATTCCCTCCCGTCAGGTGGCGCAGATCGCCCCGGAGCGCCCCTTTGCCCAGCACATTCAGGTGGGGGACAGCTTCTATGAGATCGACGGCAGACGGGTCTATATCCAGCAGGATATCACCCTCCTGCTGGATCGGGATACTGACGGCCTCCACGACATCACCGTGATCCGTAACGGCGAGAAGGTCTATCTGGAGGATGTCCCCATGAGCCGGGACTATGTGGGCGAGGATGGCATTGCCCGTTACGGCTTTAACATCGATGCGGAGGAAAAAACCTTCGGCAGCGTCCTGTCCTACAGCTGGAACAGCGCCATCGACTTTGTCCGTATGGTACCCATGAGTCTGGGCGACCTCTTCAGCGGCAGAGCCAGCGTCAAGGATGTTTCCGGCATGGTGGGCATTGTGGACGTGGTGGTGGAGCAGGGAACGCAGGCGGAGACCGTGGGTATCGGCCTGTCCAATGTGCTCTATCTCTTCGCCTTCGTGGCGGTGAATCTGGCGGTGATGAACCTGCTGCCCATTCCCGCTCTGGACGGCGGCCGTGTGGTGACCCTGCTGCTGACCACCCTGATCGAGAAGATCATCGGCAGAAAGCTGAACCCCAAGTACGAGGCTTACCTCAACGGTGCGTTCATGATCCTGCTGCTGGGTCTGATTGCTGTGATCACCCTTAAGGATATCTTCCAGCTCTTCCGATAGGAGGCAATTATGACAAGACAAATTACCGTAGGAGATGTGAAGATCGGCGGCGGCGCTCCGGTCTCCATCCAGTCCATGCTCAATACCGCCACCACCGATGTGGAGGGCAGCCTGGAGCAGCTGAAGCGGCTGAAGACCGCCGGCTGCGAGATCGCCCGTCTGGCGGTGCCGGATATGGAGGCCGCTGAGGGCTTCCATCAGATCGCCCTGCGTTCCCCTCTGCCTCTGGTGGCAGATATCCACTTTGACTACCGCCTTGCCATTGCCGCTGCCGAGGGCGGCGCTGCCAAGATCCGCATTAATCCCGGCAACATCGGCTCCGAGGAGCGGGTGAAGGCGGTGGTGGCCTGCTGCAAGATGCACCATATCCCCATCCGCATCGGTGTCAACGGCGGCTCTCTGGATAAGGAGCTGCTGCGCAAATACGGCCATCCCACCCCCGAGGCACTGGTGGAGAGCGCCTTTTCCCATATCGCTCTGCTGGAGAAATACGGCTTCTACGACATCTGCGTGTCCATGAAGTCCAGCTCCGTGCCTCTGATGATGCAGGCATACCGCCTGATGCACGAGAAATCCGACTACCCCCTGCACATCGGTGTCACCGAAACCGGCACCGAGTATATGGGCACCATCAAGTCCGCCATGGGCATCGGAGGTCTATTATGCATGGGCATCGGTGATACCCTTCGGGTGTCCCTCACCGCCGACCCTGTCCGTGAGATCGTGGCAGGCAAGGCCATCCTGAAAGCCGCCGGTCTGCGGAAAGAGGGCGTGGATCTGGTATCCTGTCCCACCTGCGGCAGAACCAAAATCGACCTGATCGGCCTGGCCAATCGGGTGGAAGAAGAACTGAGAGATTGTAACAAGGAACTGACGGTAGCGGTCATGGGCTGTGTGGTCAATGGCCCCGGAGAGGCGAGAGAGGCCGATATCGGCATCGCCGGCGGCGACGGCTGGGGCGTGCTTTTTATGAAAGGTGGGCCTGTGGAGAAGCTGCCCTATGAGGAGCTTTTACCCGCCCTCCTCCGCTACATAGAGAAACTATAGGAGAGAACTATGTCCACCCCATTCCCCTTGCTGGAAATGTTTTTTGAATACCAACCGGAAGAACCGCTGCGTGCTCTTTTGGAGCAGGCGGCGGTTTGTCACGGGGATTTTGACCGGGAAGAACGGGAAATCCGCCTGGTTTTGAGCTGTGAGAGCTATATTTCGCCCCTTTTGATCCAACGGGCGGAGCAGGAGCTGGGAGAGCACTACGGTCTGCGCCGTGTGTATCTCTACCCCCGTTTTTCCATGGAGCTGCTGTCCGAGGTCAAGCCCCGGGACTTAAACAGCCTGCTCACGGCCCGTTATTCTCCCTCCGCCGCCATTTTGGCAGGCTGCCGCTGGGAATTGGCAGAGGGGGAGACGGAGCTGCATCTGGCCGCCAACGGCAAGGATCAGCTGCTGCCCCATCTTGCTGCTGTGGAGCAGTATCTGCAGGATACCTTCGGCATGAGTACGAAAATCAAGGTCTTCAGCAGCCACGAAAAGGGCGCCGAGGAGCTCTTTGCCCAGACGGAGCAGCTGCGCCGCAGCGCTATGAAGGATGTCCCTGCTGCCAGGTTCAGCAGCGAGGCCGACAAGGCAAAGAAGCCCCAGGAGAGCAATATGATCTTCGGCAAGCCCTTTAAGGGCGCTGTCAGCCCCATGAAGGACATCGTCCTGGATCGCCAGGGCGAGCGTGTGATCATAGAGGGCAAGATCTTCGCCGTGGAGCACCGGGAAATCAACAAGGGCGCTGCTACCATCGTGGGCTTCGACATGACGGACTACACTGGCTCTGTCCATATCTCCGACTTCTTCCGCGGCGATGCCGGTAAGCCTATTACGGATGTGATCAAGAAGCCCGGCCTCTGGGTGCGCCTCCAGGGTAAGATCGACTACGACAACTACACCAGAGAGCTGGTGATCCGCCCCTACGCCATTCAGAAGATCTCCGCCCCTGCCCGTCAGGACACCGCCACGGAGGGCAAGCGTGTGGAGCTGCATCTGCATACCACCATGTCCTCCATGGATGCCCTGACCAAGACCGCCGAGGCGGTGGCCACCGCAGCCCGCTGGGGTCACAGAGCCATCGGCATCACCGACCACGGCTGCTGCGCCTCCTTCCCCGATGCCATGAAGGTCTCCAAGACCACCGTGGCGGGGACGGACAAGCCCATCAAGATCCTCTACGGCTGCGAGGGCTACTATGTCAACGATGTGGATGACCGTGTTGTCGTCCACGGGGAGCGTGACCTGCCTCTGGACGGCGAGTTCATCGCCTTCGACCTGGAGACCACCGGTCTGTCCTCCATTCACGATGTGATTACGGAGATCGGTGCTGTCCTCCTGCGGAACGGGGAGGTTGTGGATACCTTCCAGACCTTTGTCAATCCCCATCGGAAGCTGGATCCCAAGAACATCGAGCTGACGGGCATCACCGATGAGATGCTGAAAGATGCCCCCGATATCGCTGATGTCCTGCCCAAATTCCTGGAATTCTGCGGCGACCGCCCTCTCATTGCCCACAATGCGGACTTTGATATCGGCTTTGTCACCGCCGCCTGCCAGAAGCTGGGCATCCCCTTCAGCCCCACCTCCATCGATACCCTGATCCTGTCCCAGAATCTCCTGTCCCAGCTCAGTAAGCACAAGCTGAATATTGTGGCGGATGCCCTGGGGCTGCCGGAGTTCAACCACCACCGTGCCTCCGATGACGCTCTGACCTGCGGTCATCTGTATCTGCGCTTTGCCCAAATGCTGAAGGAGCGTGGTCTGAGCTCCGTTGCGGAGATCAACGAGGCCATGACCCATCTGCGTGCCGGTCATCGGATCTTCGACCGCAAGAGCCGCCATATTCTCCTCTTTGCCAAGAATCAGCAGGGTCTGCGGAATCTGTACCACCTGCTGTCCGATGCCAATCTGAAGTATTTCAAGCGCAATCCCCGTATGCCCAAGTCCGAGCTGCTGCGGCTCCGTGAGGGTCTGATCATCGGCTCTGCCTGCGAGGCGGGCGAGCTGTTCCAGGCGGTGCTGGATCACAAGAGCTGGGCAGAGCTGAAGCGCATTGCCTCCTTCTATGACTTCCTGGAGATCCAGCCCCTGAGCAATAACCGCTTTATGCTGGAGAAGGGTCTGGCAGAGAACGAGGAGCAGCTGCGTGAGTATAACCGTACCATTGTCCGCCTGGGCGAGGAGATGGGCAAGCCCGTCTGCGCCACCGGCGACGTCCACTTCCTGAACCCTGAGGACGAGGTTTACCGCCGCATTCTCCTGGCCAGCAAGGGCTTCGACGATTGTGACCGTGAAAATCCCCTCTATTTCCGCACCACCGACGAGATGCTGGAGGAATTCTCCTACTTAGGTGCCGAAAAAGCCTATGAGGTGGTCATCACCAATCCCAAGAAAATTGCGGATAAATATGTTTCATTCCAATACCAAACAAA
>JAZNVK010000141.1:0-8270 GCA_045592805.1 Faecousia sp. | reverse complement strand
TGTTTATCGGTCTGTTTGCTTACGCCCAAAACCTCGTTGCCAATAGAAGCAGAGGCTACCGAAGAGCCATGTCATTCCGAGGAGGGCGTAAGCCCGACGTGGGAATCCGTTCCCCTAAATGTTTCGATTATATGGGAATTTAGTATAAAACGGAGGGTTTTAAGGATACGGATTGCCACGGCCACAGGTGGCCTCGCAATGACAGTTCGTAATTTGATGCCTTACTCATAGCCTGAAAATCCTCCCGATGCGGGTGGCTTTGGCTACACCAAACTGTTCGGCAAATTTCTGTTTATCGGTCTGTTGGCGGCACCCAATGCCTCCCTTGTTAAAGGTAAGTGAGACCCCAAATTTTTAATTTGGTTGGTCGAGCTTATGCCTTGTGCTGAGGTGGGTCGCCTTGAAAAGGCGACTCGGAGGGATTCCGCACGCCGCAACACCGTTATTTTGTAAGGTTTTCGGCGAATTCGTACTGCCTGCACGAATCCCCCCGGATCGCCTAAAAAGGCGATCCGACCCCCTTTGACAAGGGGGTCTTTGGTGCAGGCAAACTGTTCGGCAAATTCCTGTTTGCATTGGTGAATCGCAGAGCAGGTCGTGAACGGCTGCTCCTTTTTATTCCAAATCCATGGGCGAAACTCATACCACCACTACCCGCCATTCACGCTTCTCTCTCCACCCATCAACGTTACCTTGCTTTTTACTCCCCCGATCTTGGTTTCTTCTGTTGGCTGTTTCTCTCTTCCCTGCCGTGCTCAGCACACCCGTTTGGGCAGGCGGATGGTCAGGATGATCTCCTGCTCGGTCTCCGCCTGCTCCGCTTTGGCATCGATGCCCGCCCCCCGCACCAGATCCAGAGAGTGGTTGACACTGTTGAGAAACAGCCGCACATCCCGCAGGATAAACTTGCGGATGCCCTTTTTCGGTGCCTGCTGCTTCTCTATAAAGCTTTCAATGTAAGCCTCCGTTTTTGCCACATTCAGCTGCTGCTTTACAATGACATCTATGACCTGTAAGCGTTCCTCCTCCCCGGGCAGCTTCAGCAGGGCTCTGGCATGGCGCTCCGACAGGCCGTGCTCCCGCAGCTTTCGCAGAATCTCCGGACTGTGGCGCAGCAGACGCAGCTTGTTGGCCACAGCGCTCTGGCTCTTCCCCACCCGAGCCGCCGCCTGCTCCTGGCTCAGGCCGTAGAGCCGCATCAGCCGGGAAAGTCCCTCCGCCTCCTCGATGTAATCCAGATCCCGACGCTGTAAATTCTCCACCAGCGCCACCATCCCCGACTGTGCCTCATCCACCGACAAAAGGATGCAGGGCACCTCCCAGAGCCCTGCCATCTTTGCCGCCCGCAGCCGTCGCTCCCCTGCCACCAGCTCATATTCCCCCTCTTTCCGTCGCACCGTCAGGGGCTGCAGAATCCCATAGGTATGGATGCTGGATGCCAGTTCCCGCAGCCCTTCGGGATCAAAGATCTTTCTGGGTTGGGCGGGGTTGGGTCGAATCCGCTTCACTGGCACATAGAGGATCCGTCCGTTTTCCAGCAGATCCCGATTTTTTCTCATGGCCGTTTCTCCTCTCCCTTCCTGTTCTCCTCGCCCTTATTTTATCAAAGTCCGCTGCGAAACTCCACGAATTTACGTAGTCAGACCGCAAGAAATTGTGTTTTTTATTTTTAGAACCACAAGATATTGGGAAATAACCGGGAAATAGCGCAAGCTGTCCCTTCCTGTCAAAAAAGCGAAAAAGTCTGTTGTGCCAAGGGGAATTTTTCGGTATAATAGAGGTAGTCCAAGAGCAAGGAGGATATCCGATGGAAATGAAGTTATTGGCCGTGGGAGATGTGGTCTCTGAGGGCGGCCTTGTATATCTGAGAAAAAACCTGCCCCGTCTGAAGCGGGAGAGGGACATTGATTTTTGTGTGGTCAACGGGGAGAACGCCGCTGTGCTGGGCATGACACCCAAGAACGCCGAGGATATTTTTGCCGCCGGTGCCGACGTGATCACCATGGGCAACCACACCTGGGGCAAGCGGGAGCTTGTACCCTATATAGAAGACAGCCACTACGTGCTGCGCCCTGCCAATCTGCCGCCCCAGCAGCCGGGACGGGGCTGGGGACTCTACGACACGAAGTTCGGTCAGATCGCCGTCATCGATCTCATCGGCCGCTGCGCCATGGATTACACCCCGGACAATCCCTTCCTGCAGGTAGAGCGAATTCTGAAAAAGCTGGAAACCAGGCTGATTTTTGTGGAGCTCCACGCCGAAGCCACCTCGGAGAAGCTGGCCATGGGCTGGATGCTGGACGGACGGGTCAGTGCCGTCTGGGGTACCCATACCCACGTACAGACCGCCGATGAGCGGATTCTGCCCAAGGGTACCGGCTACCTGACGGATCTGGGCATGACGGGGCCGAGAAACAGCGTGCTGGGCATCAAGCCGGAGCTGTCCATTCAGAAATTCCGTGGGGATCTGACCCGTCGCTATGAGCCTGCCCCCGGGCCTGCCAAGTTAGAGGGCTGTATTTTTACCATCGATGCGCAGACCGGCCGCTGCACCGCCGTAGAGAGGGTGGCGCTCCATGATTAAGGTTCTCCACGGGGCGGATTTCCATCTGGATTCTGCCTTCTCCGCCCTCTCTCCGGAAAAGGCTTCCAAAGCACGCCGAGAGCAACGGCAGGCGCTGGAACAGCTGGGGCAGATTGCCAGGGATTGCGATCTGGTGCTGCTGTCGGGGGATCTCTTTGACAGCGCCCGGGTCTATCGGGATACGCTGGAGGCGCTGAAGCTGTGCTTCGCCTCCATTCAGGGGCAGGTCTTCATTGCCCCGGGAAATCATGATTATATCACCCCCGGTTCTCCCTATCTCACAGAGGATTGGGGCGAAAATGTGCATATTTTTACCTCACCGCAAATGGAACGGATCTCTCTCCCGGAGCTGAACTGCCATATTTACGGCGCTGCCTTTACCGCGGCACAGATGCCGGATCTGCTGGGGGACTTCCATGTGGAAGATCCCGGAGCGTATAATCTGATGGTGCTCCACGGGGATCTGCAAGCCCACTCCCCCTACAGTCCCCTGTCCCCCGATGCCATTGCCGCCTCCGGGCTGGACTACCTGGCGCTGGGTCATGTACATAGCCGCAGCGCAAAGAAATTTGGCGCCACCCTCTGCGCCTATCCCGGCTGCCTTATGGGGCGGGGTTTCGACGAATGCGGCGAGAAGGGCGTTAGCCTGCTGACGCTGGAGAACGACCGCTGCGAAGAGAAATTCATTCCTCTGAATGTGCGAAAATATGAAATTCTCCCGGTAGAAGCGGGGGATGATCCCCTATCCGCCATCCGGGCCGCTTTGCCGTTGGACACAAGCCGTGATTGCTACCGCATTTTGTTGACCGGCGAGGCAGAGCCTTTGGATCTTGCCGGCCTGGAAGAACAATTATCCCCCGAATTCTTCAGCCTGTCGCTGCGGGATTGCACCGTTCCCAAAAAAGAGCTGTGGTCAGGCGCTCAGGAGGACAGCCTCCGTGGGCATTTCCTGCGGACACTGAAAACCCGGTACGACCGCAGCGATGAAGTGCAAAAGGACAAGCTGGCGCAGGCTGCAAAGCTGGTCACCGCCCTGATGGACGGACGGGAGGTACCTCTATGATCATCCATAAAATGAGAGCCTCCTTCGGTAAGCTCAAGGGCAGCCTGGAGCTGAAGGAGGGCTATAACGAGCTGTACCTGCCCAATGAAGCAGGAAAATCCACCTGGAGCGCCTTTCTGGTTGCCATGCTCTACGGCATTGACACTTCGGAGCGTGCCAGCGCCCAGAATCAGGGTCTGCCCGCCAAGGAGCGTTACCGTCCCTGGGACGGCAGCGCCATGGAGGGTTCCATAGAGCTGGAGTGGAACGGAAGGGAAATCACCATCGAGCGCAGCACCCAGGGGCGTGTCCCCATGGGCAAATTCTCCGCCTATGAGACCCACAGCGGCATTCCCGTACCGGAGCTGACAGGAGAAAACTGCGGCAGAATGCTCTGCGGCGTGGAGCGTTCGGTTTTTGAGCGCAGCGCCTTTATCCGCCAGCTGGGTCTGGCGGTGAGCAAGGATGCCGCCCTGGAAAAGCGCATGAGCGCCCTGGTCACCACCGGCGAGGAGGAGGGCATGAGCTGCTCCCAGCTGGAGAAGGAGCTGAAAAACCGTCGCACAAAGCTCATCGGCAGAGCCGGTCGAATTCCCCGAAACAGCGCTCATCTGGAAGAGCTGCTGCAGCGGCTGAACGAAATTCACCGTCTGCAGGAGGAGGCCATGGCGCTCTCCGCCCGAAAAGAAGCGCAGGAACAACAATTATCGGCGGCGGAGCGAAAGCTGCAACGTCTGGCTGCCGCCCGTGATGCCCAAAAGCGCCTCGCGCTGAAAGAGCTTGAAGAAAAGCTGGCGCAGCAGGAGACTCTGTGCCGGAGTCTGGAGGCATCGGCGCAGGGTCTGCCCTCTGAGGAGGCGCTGCACGGTCTGCAAAAGCAGCTGGAACAGAGGGAAAATGCCCTGCGCACAGCGCAGATGGATGCCGCCTTTCTGTCCGAAGAAATTCAGAAGCCGGAGCCTCCGCCAGGCTTTGAGAACTGTGATGGGGAATCGCTCTCAGAACAGGCACGGCGAGATACGGAAGAGGTTCAGCGGTTACTGGCCGCCAAGCCCCTGATCCCCATTTTACCCACATTCCTATTCGCCCTCTGTGTTGTAGCAGGACTGGTGCTGCAATCCTTCTCCGGAATATTGGGCTTCTGCTTGCTGGGTTTGGGTTTCTTGGGGATGGTAGTTTTTCTGGTGCTGCATCTAAGATCCAATGCTGCCGTAAAAGCCGGAAAGAAACGGGCGCAGATGATATTAGACCGTTACGGTGTAACAGATCCGCTGATGATCCAGCCACAGGGCTGGGTCTACGCTGCGCAGCTGAAGCAGTATCATGCACGCAGCGCCGAGATGGAGGCAACACGGACACAGCTTCTGGCTGCGGAACAGCAGGCAAGGGAGGATCTGGAGCAGCTGCTCTGTCAGGTAAAGAGCTTTGCCCCCCACTGCAGTTCCCCGGAGGAATGTCACAGCGCCGTGGCAGAGGGTCTGCAAACCCATGAAAGGCTGCAATCCCAGCGCCGTCTGACCGACTATCTGCGCCAGCAGCATCGCAGCCTGAAGCCCATGCTGGGCGAGCTGTCCGAGGCGCAGGAGGATCCTGAGGCGCTGGCCTTTGACGAGGCGAAGCTGCTCTACGAGAAGCGAAATGCCGCCTCCCGGCTGGAGGCGCTGGGCGCCCGTCTGGCACAGATCAGCGGTGCTCTGTCCGCCATGGGTGATCCTGTGGCCATGGAAGCAGAGGCGCAGCAGCTGCAGGAGCAGATTGACCTTGATACGGTGCAGCTGGAGGTCATAGATATTGCCATGGCTGCACTGCAGGAGGCAGACAGCGCCCTGCGCTCCCGTTTCTCCCCCCAGATCACCGGCGAAGCGGGAAAGCTTCTGGGGCTTTTGACCGGCAATAAATACGCTTCGCTGCGGCTGGATCAGGAGCTGCAGCTCTCCGTTCGGGAGGGTGATGCCGCGGTCATGCGCCCTGCCGCCGCCATGAGCTGCGGCACGGCAGATCAGATGTATCTGGCGCTGCGCCTTGCCATGTGCCATCGGCTGTTGCCGGGGGATGTGCCACTGATTCTGGACGATGCTCTGGTGAATTTTGATGAAACCCGGGCAAAAGCCGCCGTCGAGCTGCTGAAGGCCGAAGCCGAGACCAGACAGGTGATCCTCTTCACCTGCCGCAAGCTCTAAGCTGTTTTATCAAACAAGCACGACCACGGAGCAATTAATGCTGCTCCGTGTCGTTTCTTATTCCTTCGGCACCCAGCCGGCGATGTCCCAGGGGCTGAAAGTGTAGTCCAGGGGCTTACCGTAGACTTTTTCGTAGGCGGCCTTCTTCAGTTCATTGTCCCTTTGGCGCATCCATTCGCTGTTTTCACGGATACTCTTGCCCGCCTCCGGGCGCAGCACCTCCAGAATGTGCAGGCGGTAGCGCAGCTTGTGAAACTCCGGCGTGTCCATGCCCGGCTTCTCCACCATTTCCACAAAGCAGCAGATCAGCGGCACATTGAGCCGTGCGGCATAATAATAAGCACCACGTTTGGTGGGACGGGGCTTACGATAGTTGAACCACATCTCCTGCTCCGGGTAGATGAGAACGAACTCCTCTTTTTTCAGCAGTCCGTCCAAAATTTCCGTAAATTCACGCTGCAAATAATGGGGCTCCTGCCACATGGGGATGGTGTCGCCGTAGTTCATCAGGTAGCCGATGGGACCCTTCATGGCGAAATTGCTCACCTGAGCGATGACATTGAGCCGCTTTTTCCCCAGCTTTCTTGCCAGATGGCGGAGGATGGTATTCTCCGTAGGGCCGAAGTGGTTGCTGGTGATCATAGCGCCCCCTGTGAAGCCCTGCAGCTTCTCCATGCCCAGGATCTCCGTGTCACGGTTCAGGATGGAAGAGGCCATATTGGCAAAGTGCCGTGCCAGAAAGCACTTGAAACGGTAGCTGCAGGTGGGTCTTGCCTTCAGGTAGCCCTCCACAATGGCACGACTCTCCTTGCTGTCGGGATTGGGATCGTCCACCTCCACCTTGGCATAGAAATCCCCCTTTTCCGTTGCAAGGCGGATATTTTGGATCACCGGATGCCGGTTTTTCTGCAGGATCATAGACGGATCTTCACCCCGTTTTCTGCCATTTTGCGGAAGGTCACCGGAGAGGCTGTGATGGTCTCTGCCTTGCGAATCAGCCGCTGCAGGCACAGGGCATCGGCTGCTTTCCGCTCCTCGGTAAAGTTTTGCTTATATTCCCGCAGCTGCTTTGCAAAGGCGCTGCTGTCGGCATAGTTCCAGAAATACTCCTCATACCGGATGCCGTCATAACACCAGGGCTTGGAGAAGAGATTATAATGGATCAGCTTCGGATCGGAAAGCCGTGGCTGCCTCGGATTGGGCATGGCATCCCAATCGGGAGAGAGATAGCGGATCTTATCCTTACACATGGCATTGAGATAGTCCTGATCCGGGGCAACGCTGTCAAAATGATAGGTCTCCAGCAGATACAGGAAACGGCTGTGCAATCGGACACGGCGCAGCTCCATCAGATTCATCAGCAGCACACCGGAGTTGATGTATCGCTCTGACGATACTCCAACCGCCTGCTCCATATATGCTGCCAGAGGCGGTACATCGGCCACCGACAGATCCGCACAGGCGCCCAGGAAGTTGCCCTCCAGCTCCGTATCGTAAAGCTCCGCCAGATCGCCGTTGACCACGATGTCGCTGTCCAGATAGATGCCCTTGTCGTATTGGGGGAACATCTGCGGAATGAAGAGGCGGAAGAAAATGGTCAGGGTGAACTCGTCGCAGCGCATACGGTTCTCTGCCGAGTCGGTGATGGCCTCCAGCCCCTCTCCCATAGGCACGAAGTCCACAGCAAAATGAGGCGCTGCCATGGCGCTGAGGATTCTGCGGTTTTCCTCCTTCAGGCCACGGTGCAGCACGATGGCACGGTAGCTGCGCCCGGGCGAACTGTTCTCAATGGCCGAGGCCAGCGCCACGCTGAAGAAGGGTACATAGTTATCGTCAATGGCAAAAAAGACGGGGATAATATTCTGTTCCATGTCTGGATTCCTCCTGTAAGTCAGTGGGTGAGCCGCAGGGCTGACGGGCAATTTTACATCCTCCGCGAAGAACCGTTCGCAGAAAAAAGACGGCCCACGGCTCGCCCACATCATAGTCCCAAAGGCCGGGAGAAGCAAGCTACTTCGCCCTTTTCCCGTTCTCCCACCGGGGGAACGGGCAGTAGAATCCCTCTATTTTGCCCTCTACCGGCAGTAGAATGACCTGTAAAAGCGTATTATCTGCTGATTTTCTTCATTTCTTACCCAAAATCGTCCCAAAGCGACGGCACGCCCTTTCCCCCTCGAAACAATTTCTTTCCTTGACACCGACACAAAGAAATGGTAGAATAGTCGAGCAAAATTGAAAATTGAAAGTAGAAAGTTGAAAGTGGTTTTCTTTCAACTTTACAATTTCAACTTTCAACTCAATACATGCGGGCGTGGTGGAATTGGCAGACACGTTGGATTTAGGTTCCAATGGGTGACCGTGCAGGTTCGAGTCCTGTCGCCCGCACCATGTAAAAAACCTCTTTTGTCTACCAGACAAAAGAGGTTTTTTACAATTATATCCGTTCCTGCCGGAACGGGTGATA
>JAZNVK010000140.1:0-2179 GCA_045592805.1 Faecousia sp. | reverse complement strand
AGTCGATTTTGTTAACAGTTCGGCAAATTTCTGTTTCTCGAACTGTTTGCTTTTGCCCACATTCACCTTTTCAATAGAAGTACAGGCTACCCAAAAGTCATGTCATTCCGAGGAGGGCATAAGCCCGACGTGGGAATCCGTTCCCCTAAATGTTTCGATTATATGGGAATTTTGTATAAAACGGAGGGTTTTAAGGATACGGATTGCCACGGCCACAGGTGGCCTCGCAATGACAATACGTAATTTGATGCCTTACTCATAGCCTGAAATCTCTCCCGATACGGGCGGCTTTGGCTACATCCAACTGTTCGATATATTTCTGTTTGACGAGCTAAATATTCAAATCCCGTGCGGGGGGCACACCTCAGTTTTTAGTCCTTAGCTCTTAGTTATTAGTTCCGAAACAAACCGACAAATTTCTGTTTGACTTACTCCGCATGAGTTAGCTTCTGCCTTGCTGCGCATATTCTGAAAGGACTCTACCTAAATCTGCGCGGTTTGCATAATTATATTATGGTAAATTTGCCGAGCAACTGTAGGTGCATTACCTGTCAGCAGTGCCGCGGGCGAACCCCTGCGGATTCTAACGATGGTGTCTTTGCGATCGGAGATTTGCGTCGCAGATCAGGCACGGCCGCACCCTTTTCTTCCAAATCCATGGGCGCAGCCCTCTATTCACTCCCCACGCCCCACTCCCTCCCCGTTTGGGCTCAGAAGCGGATCATTTCGCCCCGCTGGACGCGGCGGATGATCTCCCGTCGCTGGGCGCGGGTGAGTCCTGCCACGTCAGCGATCACATGGCTGGCCGCCTGACCGCCCATGCCGTTCTCCCGGGGACGGGCGGCGGCGGAGAGCTGCCCCCGCAGACCCGTCAGCAGCTCCTCGCCGTGGCAGATTTCATAGGCGCTGCGCAGCGCCATACCGCCCTCCACCAGGGAGCGGAAATGCTGATCCTTCAGCTCCTGTTCCAGAGAGAAGGTGGGGTACTGCTTCTGCACCTCCCCCGCCTCCAGCAGCTGCTGCGCCTGGATTCGCTCCGCCTCCCTTGCGGCCTTCTCTGCCTCCAGCTGCTGCTGCAGGGTCTGAATTCGTTCCTCGTAAGACGCCTTCAGTGCCTCAGGATCTTCCCCCTCTCCAAAGAGCTGCAGATCCAAAAATTCCTGCTTCATTGTTCCTTCACCTCCTCCGTGGTTTTGTCCCAGATAGTCTCCGCCCGGCCGAAAGCTCTCAGCCGCAGCTGTTTCGGGTACTGTCGCGCCAGAAGACCGTAGCCCAGGCTCAGCACATACAGCCCATGCAGTGCCTCGTCAAAGTACTCCGTCAACGGCAACGCCATCAGCAGCGCGTCCCCCTTCTCCAGCCGCAGTTCCGGCTCATCGGTCAGCTTGCCCTCGGCATAGAGATAGCTGAAAAACTGCGCTGCCGTATAGGTCAGAATGGAAGCCGCCGCGCAGACCGGGTCCTGCCCCGGGGCAGCGCCCATGGCATGACCCTTCAGCTGCAGCAGCAGCCGACCATTCTGTTCCTCCAAACAAATACGGATCATTTCCCGTACCCTCCTCTCAAATATTGCTTGATTTGAGGCATTCGCCCCATGATTTGCCCTGACGGGCATGAATTGCCTGGCGGCATGAATTGGGGCATTCACCCCATGAATTGCCTTCGGCATGAATTGCGCTGCGGCGCATTGGGCGGCAATTCAATTCATGGAGCGCAGCGAGAAATCATGACGCAAAGCGTCAATTCATGACCCATAGGGTCAAATCATCAAAACCTCACCAATCACCACCGCAGCACCCATCAAGACCGTAGGGACGCACCCACGTGTGCGCCCGTGGCACGATCCGATCACACCGCACCACCGTCGAACCTGGCAAGGGCGCACTGCGTGCGCCCGAAGCGACACCGCCAAATAGATGTTTATCGGTGAGACTAAGGACTAATAACTAAGAGCTAATAACTGAGGTATCGGCTCCGCCGATGGAATTTGAAATTGAGTCAAATAGATGTTTATCGAACTGTTTGCACTTCTGAAAAACCGCGTTGCACCAAAGGCTTCTCCTTGAGGAGAAGCTGTCGCCGTAGGCGACTGATGAGGTGTGCAGTAGGCAAAAATGTATAAATATCAAGGGTTTCGGCGAATCCGTGCTATCGCACACCACCTCATCCGTCAGCCCTT
>JAZNVK010000139.1:0-5382 GCA_045592805.1 Faecousia sp. | reverse complement strand
CGCACCAAAGGCTTCTCCTTGAGGAGAAGCTGTCGCCGTAGGCGACTGATGAGGTGTGCAGTAGGAAAAAACGTATAAATATCAAGGGTTTCGGCGAATACGTGCTATCGCACACCACCTCATCCGTCAGCCCTTCGGGCTCCCACCTTCTCCTCAAGGAGAAGGCTTTGGGTGCATCCAACTGTTCGGCAAATTTCTGTTTGACGGGCTTGGATGATTTGACCCATCCTGGGTTGCAAGCCGCAAACCATGGCGAAGGCAATTCATACCCGCCAGGGCAATTCATGGCGAAGGCAATTCATGGCGAAGGCAATTCATGCGGCAATCGCCGCAAATGATGCGCCCCAAGGCGCAATTCATGGGGCGGATGCCCCAATTCATGCCCGTCAGGGCAATTCATGCGCCAAAAGGCGCAATTCATCGTTCTTTTCCCTCAGGGGAAAAGAACCTCCGGGTACTTGCCCTCTTGGTGCATCTTGGCAATGGCCGCCTGGACACCGGGCAGATCCTCCCGATAGGTCACGCCGTACCAGCTCTCATCGGTGCTGAGCACACGGAGGCTGCACAGCTTCTCGTGGATCAGGGCGTTTGTGACCATGGGCAGGTAATACTCACATTTTGTGGGATTTTTCGGCAGGTTTTCCTCCAAAAACCGGGGAAAACGGGACTCCAGCTCCGCTAAGAAGCCGGGGCGGTAGCCGAAGAAATTCATGGATACAATGGTATCTCCGGACAGGGGGCTGTAGGTCTCGCCGTCCTCGGTAAAGCCGATCTGACCGTTGATCTTCTCGATGCGGGTGCGCTCGGTGACGCCGGTGAGGTAGCCGTTTTCGATCTCGCAGACACCACGTGCCACGGAGCCGTTATCGGTCATGGCATTTTTCAGCAGGTAGCCCACCATGGCATAGGCTCCGGGGTCGTCGTCGGCGGCGAAGAACTCCGCCATGGTCTTGTAAGCGCCGTAGCCGTAGAAATCATCGGCATTGATCACGGCGAAGGGGCCGTCAATGGCATCCTTGGCGCAGAGGACGGCATGACCCGTACCCCAGGGCTTGCTGCGTCCCTCGGGAACGGAAAAACCCTCGGGGAGCTTGTCCGTCTCCTGATAGACATATTCCACCTCTAAATAGGGCTGCACGCAGGCGGTGATCTTTTGGAACTCCTCCCGAATGGCCTCCTTAATAATAAAAACCACCTTGCCGAAGCCTGCACGCCAGGCATCGTAAAGGGAGTAGTGAATAATGCTGTAGCCCTGCTCGTCCACGGGGGTCATCTGCTTCAGACCGCCGAAGCGGCTGCCCATACCGGCGGCCATGACCACCAGTGTCGGTTTCTTTGTCATTTCAAAAATGCTCCTTTGGCTTGTGAAATTGTGCCTATAGTATAGCAGACTGCAGAGAAAATGGCAAGTTTTTTTACCATTTTCAACGAAAATCGTTGACAGAACCCCCAAAAAAGGGTACGATATCTTTAGTTGAAAATTGATAATTGAAAATTGAAAATTAAACTTTCAATTTTCAATTGTCAATTTCCACTTCCTACAGGAGGTTCTTCTATGGACGCTATTTATGTCACCGGGCATCGCAATCCCGATACGGACTCCATTGTCTCCGCCATGGCCTATGCAGCCCTGCGCAACGCTCTGGGCGACCGCAGCTACGAGGCCGTGCGGCTGGGGCATGTCAGCGACGAGACCCAGATGGTGCTGGATCGCTTCGGTTTCCAGCCCCCCCGCTGGATCAAAACCGTCCGCACCCAGGTTCGTGACCTGGCCTACGACACGCCCCCTGCCCTGTCCAAGGCTGTAACCGTCAGCCGTGCCTGGTCCATTCTCTCCGCCGACCGCTCCATTGCCGCCATCCCCGTGACCAACGAGGACGGCAGCCTCTACGGTCTGCTCTCCTCCGGCGACATCGCCGCCTGCGATATGCAGTCCATCGAGCGCCCCTATATCCACGAGATCCCCGTGTTTAACCTTTTGAGCGTTTTAGAGGGCAGAATTCTCAACGAGGCCGGCAATCTCCTGGACACCGTCTCCGGTCAGGTGTGCATCGCCCTGCCCCAGACCTGCGAAAACCTGCTCTTTACGGACAAGAATTCCATCGTCCTCTGCGGCTGTCAGCCGGATATGATCCGCCGTGCCATGGAGATGGGCGTGCAATGCGTCATCGTCTGCCAGGCGGAGCTCTGCGAGGAGCTGCGCAATATGCCCGGCCAGACCTGCATCATCTCCACCCCCTTTGATGCCTACCGTGCCGTGCGCATGATCTACCAGTCCCTGCCCATCAGCCGTGTGGCAAGGACGGAAAATTTAGAGTGCTTCCATCTGGACGACTTCGTGGACGACGTGCAGGAGGTCATGCTCCAGAGCCGTTACCGCTGCTACCCCATCCTGGACGAGAATGAGAAGGTCGTTGGCACATTGTCCCGTTTCCACTTAATCAAGCCCAAGCGGAAAAAGGTGGTTCTGGTGGATCACAACGAGCTGCGCCAGTCCGTCCCCGGTCTGGAACAGGCGGAGATTCTGGAGACCATCGACCACCACCGTCTGGCGGATATCCAGACCGGCAACCCCATCTATTTCCGCAACGAGCCTGTGGGCAGCACCACCACCATCATCGCCGGTATGTTCCAGGAGAAGGGGCTCCTGCCCTCGGAAAAGCTGGCCGGCATGATGGCCGCCGCCATCGTCTCCGACACGGTTATGTTCAAATCCCCCACCTGCACCCAGCGCGACCGCAACATGGCCGAGCGCATGGCACGTATTGCCAACGTGTCCTTAGAGGAGCTGGGACAGCAGATCTTCTCCGCCTCCTGGTCTGACGACAAGACCGCACGGGAGCTGCTCTTCGCGGATTTCAAGGATTTCCACATTGCCGGCCACGAGCTGGGCGTGGGGCAGATCACCTGCGTCAACTCCGCCCACATTCTCAGCCGCAAGGAGGAATTCCTGGAGGTCATGCGGGAGACCATGAAGACCAGACGCTACAGCCTGATGCTCCTGATGCTGACGGACGTGCTGCTGGAAGGCACGCAGCTGATCTATCTGGGCGACGAGGAGGCCATTCAGCAGGCATTCTCCCCCGAGGCAAAGCACAACCAGATCTTCCTGCCCCACGTCATGTCCAGAAAGAAGCAGGTCATCCCCGCCCTGTCCGCCATGTGGGGCTAAAACCAAAGCCGTCACCAAAAAACAGGGACGGTATGCCGGTACGGAGTTGCAAGTACAGAGTTGCCGGTACGGTTTTGCCGGTACGGTTTTGCCCATAAAAACTTCTCAGCGCCTCTGCAAAAATCGCAGAGGCGCTGCGTTTTTTCGCCGTAAGCTATTGACAAAGCCAGACTATTGTGATAGTCTGGCTTTAGACTACTACGATAGTCTATCAATTATCCCACCAACAGTAAGCCACCGGCAATCAAAGGTCTTCCAGGGTCATGAAAGAGCAGCAAGCAGATGTTTATCGGTCTGTTGGCTTCCACCTAAATCCATCTTTTCAATAGAGGAATAGTCTACCGATAAGCCATGTCATTCCGAGGAGGGCTATGCCCGACGTGGGAATCCGCTCCCTAAATGTTTCGAATATATGGGAATTTGATATAAAACAGAGGTTTTTAGGGATGCGGATTGCCACGGCCACAAGTGGCCTCGCAATGACATTTCGTAATTTGATGCCTTACTCATAGCCTGAAATTCCTCCCGATACGGGCGGCTTTGGCTACATCCAACTGTTCGGCAAATTTCTGTTTGACTTACTGCAAACAGGCTGTATTTTTTTCCCTAATGGACATTTTTATGTTCCTTTGTGCTAAATACGCGTGGTTTACATAATTATATTATGGTAAATTGCAGAGCTGTTGTGGTTGCGTACTCATCGGCAGTACCAAGGGCAGGGTGTACCCTGCCCCTACGTATTCTGACGGCAATGCGGTACGCCCCCTGCTTGATGATCGATAATTGCTTCTTTTTCTGAGGTTTTTCTTATGGCTTTACATCTTTTTGACAGCGAGCTGCGGCTTATGGAGCTGCTTTGGGCGCAGGCGCCGGTGAGCGCCCGGGCGCTGAGTCTTGCAGCTGCGGACAGCCTGGGCTGGAACAAAAACACCACCTACACCGTGCTGAAAAAGCTGGTGGAGAAGGGCTTTGTGCAGCGGCAGGAGCCCAATTTCATCTGCGTTCCCCTGATCGACCGGAAGCAGGTGGCAAGGGAGGAGACCGACTCCCTGATCCGCAAGCTCTACGGCGGCTCGAAGAAGGCTTTCTTTGCCGCCTTTTTGGAGGAAGAACAGCTCTCTGACCGGGAGCTGCAGGAGCTGCGAGCGCTCATTGACGGCTATGAAAAGTGATATTTTCTACTGGATCCTGAACATGAGCCTCCACGGCGGTCTGCTGTGCCTTCTGGTGCTGCTGCTGCGAAAAATCAAGCGGCTGCCCCGGGGCTTCGTCTACAGCCTGTGGGCGCTGCCCTTTCTGCGGTTGGTGCTACCTCTGGGGCTCAACAGCCCCCTGAGCATCATGCGCCTTCTGGAGCGGCTGGGTACAAGACGGGTGCGCTTGAACATATCCGAAGTGTTCAGCGCCGTGAATTCCGTCGCCATGGCCGGCAGTTATTACCCCGTAACCTACGAGACCAATGTGCTCACGTGGCTCATGGAGACCCTGGCGCTGGTCTGGCTGATCGTGGCCTGCGGTCTTGTGCTGGCGGCGGCCATCCTCTATTTCTGTACCAGGGACGAGCTGCGCAATCCGGAAAAGCAGGAGGGCTATTACCTCTCGGACAGCATTACCGCCCCGGCGCTCTACGGCATTTTCCGCCCCAAGATCCTGCTGCCCCGTGGCATTGCGCCCCAGGCGCTGCCCTATATTCTCCTGCACGAGCAGGTGCATCGCCGCCGTGGAGACAACCTCTGGCGTGCCGTTGCTATCCTCACCTGCTGCATCCACTGGTTCAATCCCCTTTGCTGGCTCAGCCTGAAGTATTTTTTCACGGATATGGAGCTGTCCTGCGATGCCGCCGTGCTGAAACAGCTGGGAGAGCAGGAGAAAAAGACCTATGCCCTGGCCCTCTTGGATACGGCACAGAGCCGAAATTTCTTCGTTTCCGCCTTTGGTGGGGCGGGGCTGCGGCTGCGGGTGGAGCGTGTGCTGGCCTATCGTCGGCTGACGATCCTGTCGGCGCTGGCCTTTGGGGCGCTCTTTGCCCTCATCGCTCTGGTGCTTCTGACCAACTGAAAGGAGTGTTCCAACCATGAAACGACTACTCTGCCTCTGCCTGTGCTGTCTGCTGCACTGGGGCTGCAGCGCCGAGCCCATAGAAACCACCGTCACCGAGAGCGCCATTCCCTTCGCCCCCATGATGTTGGGGGATCTCTCCGTGACCATTG
>JAZNVK010000138.1:0-8175 GCA_045592805.1 Faecousia sp. | reverse complement strand
AGGAACTCCCGTCCGGAGCAGGGGAGGGCAGAGCAGAGGGCAGGCTGCTTCAAACCGGGCAGCAGACCCAGATGGACAATGCTGCCCACCAGCAGAGCACCGGTGCTGCCGGGGCTCAGGAGCGCCAAAGCATCGGGATCTTCCTTCAGCAGCCGCAGTGCCATGACCAGAGAGGATTTCTCTCTGCCACGGAATACGCAGGCAGGCTGCTCCTCCACGCCGATCACGTCCTCGGCATGCTTCAGGGTGTAGCGGTCGGGGGAAATCTCCTCTGCCTCCATAACGGGCAGGATCTCCTCCTGCCTGCCCACCAGCACCAGATGGAGCTGCGGATCCTGCTTCAAAGCTGCGGCAGCGCCACGGAGGATGACCTCCTGTCCGGCATCTGCGCCAAAAATATCAATAATAATCTTCTTCATATCTTTATTCAATGGCCATGATCAGGCTGTAAACCGGCTGACCGCCGTAGATATAGCCGGTCTCCAGCAGAGGATAGGCCGCCTCCACACGGTTTTGCAGTTCTTCCAGTTCCTCGTCCCTCAGATCCTCGCCGTAGAATACGGTGAGCACCTGCTTGTCCTCCATCTCCTCCAGTGCCTGCAGCATCTCCATGGCGGCATCCACCGCAGTGGCGGCGGCAGAGAGGATCTTGTGGTTGGCAAGACCGATGTGGTCGCCCTGTTTTACGGTGATGCCGTTCATACAGGTATCACGGGTGGCGGTGGTCACCTGACCGGTGGTCACGCCCTCTAAGGGCATGGTCATGGACTCCAGCAGCTCCTCCACGGTGTCCGCATAGAGATCCATCATGGACAGGGCGCTGTAACCCTCGGCCATGGACTTGGTGTCGATCACGTGAACCTGGGCATCTTTGTATAAATCCGCCGCCTGACGGGCGGTGAGGATGATATTGGAGTTGTTGGGCAGCACAATGATATGCTCACTGTTGGCCTTGCGGAAGGCTGCCAGGAAATCCTCTGCGGAGGGATTCTGGGTCTGACCGCCGGAGACCGTGATCTTCACACCGATCTCCTTAAAATAGCTGTCAATGCCCTCACCGCAGGTCACGGCCACCACGGCATACCTGTCCTTGGGACCCTGCTTCTGCTCCACCACCTCGCTGTGCTGGACGGACATATTCTCCATCTTGAAGGTGAGGAACTCACCGAACTGACGGGCATAGGCGATGACCTTGTCGGGGGTAAAGGTGTGGACGTGGATCTTGATAATATCCCCATCCATCACCGCCACCAGAGAGTCACCGATGGACTCATAGTAGTCGATCATGGGCTGCAGAGAGAAATTGGCGATATCGCACTTGGCGTGCATCAGCTGCAGGATGAACTCTGTGCAGTAGCCGTACTCCAGCACGCTGTGGGGGCCGAAGGAACCCGTGGTTACGGGGGCGGTTTCCTTCAGGCTGCTGTCGGCAGCACCCTCGGACTCGATGACTTCACCACGCAGTGCCGCCTCCATGCCCTCAAAGATGCAGACCAGACCTGCGCCACCGCTGTCCACTACACCGGCTTCCTTCAGAACAGGAAGCAGCTCGGGGGTGTGCTGCAGCACATCCCGCAGGTGGGCGATCAGCGCCTTCAGGCAGTCTTCGAAGCTGTCGAAGCTGTGCTCCTGCAGGAAGGCAGCGCCCTGACGGATCAGGGTCAGAATGGTGCCTTCTGTGGGCTTCATGACGGCATGGTAGGCATCCCGCTGACCCAGGCTCATGGCATAGGTGAAGTCCCCAAGGGAGATCTCCTCCTTGCCCTCCATACCCTCGGCCAGACCGTGGATAAACTGGGACAGGATTACGCCGGAGTTGCCTCTGGCGGAGAGCAGAGTGCCACGGGCAAAGGCTTTCATATACTCGCCTGCGGCAGCGCCTTCCCTGGCATTGCCCACGCCGCCGGAGAGGGTACGGGTCATGTTAGTGCCGGTATCACCGTCGGGGACGGGGAAGACGTTCAGATCATTGATCAGATCGGAATTTCTCAGCAGATTGCGGTAGCCGTTGAGCAGCATGGCGCTGAGCTCACGGCCGGTTAAATATGCGCTCATGGGACAAAACTCCCTTTATGTAATAATTATTCTTTGCCCTCGATGGTAACTTCCTTGCCGTGGCAGAAGGCGATGATGGTGCCGGGACCCACGGAGGCGCCTACGATGGGGCCGATGGTGCTGATATGGGTCTCCTTGAAGGGAACCTGCAGCAGGATCTCCGCCTTCAGCTGCTCTGCCACCTCAGGCACGTCGGCATGTGTGATGTAGAGGCACTGATTTTCGGGATCGATGACATTCTCAGCCATCATGTTGGCAATTTCCTTACGGGCATTGGCAGCGCCCTTGGTCTTCTTCACGGCGAAATTCTGGCCGATGACATCGGAGATGATGATGGGCTTAATGCCGAAGAGGTTGCCGAAGAAGGCCTTGGAGGCCTTGATACGACCGGCACGGCGCAGGTACTCCATGGAGTCCACCGTGCCTGCCTGGTTGACCTTCAGACGGTCAGCTTCCACATAGGCGGCTACCTCAGCGGCGCTCTTGCCTTCGGCACGGAGCTTGGCGGCGGTGAGCACCATGGAGCCCTGACCCAGAGAGCTGCACAGGGAGTCTACGCAGTAGATCTTGTTGTTGGGATACTTTTCGCTCAGCTCCTGAGCCACCAGCCTGGCAAGGCCGATGGAGCCGGAGAGGGCAGAGGAGCAGGAGATGTACACAGCGTCCATGCCTGCCTCCAGGGTCTTGGTAAAGGCGGTCTCAAAAGCCTCACGGGGAACCTGGGTGGTGCGTACACGCTTGCCGTTACGCATCAGGTCGTAGAATTCCTTTACGGAGTGGATGCCCCAATCCAGGTCAGCGGGGTACTCCTGGTCGTCCACCACATAGTTCATCTGTACATATTCGATGTCATAAGTCTTGCGCAGCTCTGCGTTCAGATCGCAGGTGGAGTCAGAGAAAATCACATATTTGCTCATTTTAAATCGCTCCCTGTTCTGTAAAATAATCAGCCTTTCAGTTCGGCTGCAATGGCATCCATAATGGCCTGCTCTTCTTTCAGCCCCTCAGAGACCGGTCTGCCCTCATAGAAGGCGGCGCAGAGGCCGGGGCCGATGGTAGCGCCGCAGGAGATGCCCACGTCGTTAATGATGATTTCCGCAGGCTTGATCTCCTGGCGGATGCGCTCGGCCAGGATCTCAGCCTGGGCCTTGCGGTTGGAGTGCGCAACGAAGATCAGCTGCTTCTCGGGCTCTACGATGGTGGCCTGGATGTACTTCAGGCAGGCATCGAAAGCTGCCTTCTTGCCCTTGAACTTCACCAGTACCTGGCTCATGCCCTCACGGTTGAAGTCCGCCATGGGGTTCACACCGGCCAGGGTGCCGAAGAAGGCCTTGAAATTGCTGATACGGCCGGTCTTTACCAGGAAGAACAGGTCGTCCATGGGGCCGATCTGGTGGATGCAGTGTTTCTTCTCTTCGATGAAGGCAGCGGTCTCCTCAATGGTAGCACCCTCGTCACGCTTTTGGCAGGCCATGACCACCAGCTTGGACAGAGCAGTGGAGTAGCGTAGAGAGTCTACGCAGATGATCTTGCGCTCGGGGTACTTCTTCCGCAGCTCCTCGGCCACAAGCAGAGTTGCCTGATAGGTGCCGGAGAGGCCGGAGGACAGGGAGATGCTCAAAACGTCCTTGCCTGCGGCAAGATGCTTCTCGAACTTGGATTCGATCTCGCTGACGGGAGCGTTGGAGGTCTTGTAGAGCACCTTACGACCCTTCATGGAGTTGTAGTACTCCTCGGCGCTCATGCGCTCAAAATCCAGGTCGGCGGGCTCGGTATGGCCGTCGGGAAAATATACAACGCCCAGAAGCACATCAGGCACATTAAAGCGCTCACGCAGCGGAGCGGTAAAGTCCGAGGCGCTGTCGGGAATAATGACAAACTTGTCCATGGGGATCTCCTCCTAAATAGATTCGCCGTACATTATAGCTTATTTTTCGACTTTTTTCAATGGATAAATTGCTTTTTGTGGATTTCTATGCTATAATCGCCGTAGTTTTTTTGAGGAGTTGTGACAATGACGACAATTATCATTTGTATTGTCGCTTTTTTATTGCTGAGCGGCCTGGCATTTATGCTGATCTACACCCTTCCCATCTCCATGCGTGTCTATCGGGATACCCTGGTGCGCACCTCGCCGGAGAAATGGGGTCATGTCTGCTCCGCCACCTGGCACCCCGAGCAGAGCGCCATGTGGGAGCAGGGTCTCGCCTGGGCAGAGCGGTATCAGGATCATATCCGGGAGCAGTGGATCGAGAACGAGGGTCTGAAGCTCTACGGTCAGTACTTTGACTTCGGCAGCGACCGCTGCGTCGTGATCCTGCCCGGCCGCTGTGAGTGCCTGAAGTACTCCTATTACTTCGCTGAGCCCTACCGCAAGGCGGGCATGAACGTGCTGGTTATCGATGCCCGTTGCCACGGTCTCTCCGAGGGGACGCACCCCACCATCGGTGTCAAGGAGTCCGAAGACCTGCGCTGCTGGATCAAGCTGCTGACGGACAAGCTGGGCAATCGTGAGATCTGGCTCCACGGCATCTGCGTAGGTACTGCCACGGCCATGTGCCTCCTGGAGCAGAAAAACTGCCCCGAGGCGGTGAAGGGTCTGGTCACCGAGGGCTGCTATGTCAGCTTCCGTGAGACCTTTAAGCGCCATATGATTGCCGATAAGCGCCCCCTGTTCCCGGTGCTGGATCTGATCATGTTCCAGATCTACCGCCACACCGGCAGCAATGTCTACCGCAGAAAGCCCATCCGTGCCGTGAAGAAGATGCATCAGAAGGCGCTTTTCCTCTTTGGCAAGGAGGATGTGTTCTCTATTCCCGTCAAGAGCCAGAAGCTCTTTGATGCCTGCGCTTCTCAGGAGAAGAAGCTGGTGTGGTTCGAACACGGCAGCCATTCCCACCTGCGCTTAAATAATGTAGAGACCTATGATAACGCCATCGTGGAGTTTGTGAATGAATAAAAAGTACGCTGTTTTTACCATGGACGTGGAGGCCTTTGCGGACACAGAGTGCCTGAGCCGCACGGGCATGGAGTTTGAACAGGATATGCTGGACGGTCTGGATGCCTATATGGAGATCCTGGATCGCCATGGAATCAAGGCCACCATGTTCTCCGTCTGCCGCACCGCCTTGCAGGCCAAGGATCGCATTCTGAACCACCTGCAGAAGGGTCATGAGCTGGCGCTGCACAGCTACGACCACCGTCCCCTGTGCCAGCTGACGGACGAGGAGTTCCGCAGCCAGACCAAAATGGCCAGGGATCTGCTGTCCGAGACCTTCGGTACGGAGATCAGCGGCTACCGCGCTCCCTGCTTCGGCATTGACGATTCCAAGCTGCAGATCCTCCGGGAGCTGGGCTTTGACTACGACTCCAGCCACCTGGGTTTTTCCCCCGCCCGTCACAGTATGCCTGTGGGTTTCCACGGCTTTGAGCAGCTGCGCAAGGGCATTCTCCGCTGCAAGGATTTCTTTGAATTCGGCCTGCCCCAGGATCGCCTGTTTGGCCATGACTATCCCATCTCCGGCGGCGGCTATGTGCGCCTCTTTAACTGGGGCATTATTAAGGCCATCATCAAGGATTATATTTTCAAGAATGACTACTATGTCTTTTATCTGCATCCCTTTGAGCTGAGCAAGCAGCCCATTCCCTACCTGCCCAAGCTGAAGCTCTACGACCAGTACTACCTGAACCACGGCATCCGCAGCTACCATAAGAAGGTAGAGTGGATCATCCAGATCCTCAGCCGTGCGGGCTACGAGTTCGTCACCTTCAAGGAACTGGTGCAGCATATGAAAAACGCCTGACACAAAGTCAGGCGTTTTTCTCTTAAAGATTGGTCAGTACCCATCGGATCAGACCAAAGACTGCCAGCAAGGGGAACACAATGGCACTACAGGAATTCGCTGCAAAGCGAATTCGCGGAAAGATGGAATTGTGTGTGGTTCCGATAGGGGTAACCAGTTGCAACGGCACGCAAAGCAATATGCACAGACAGATCGCTCCGGTGGTCACAGGAATCATGACCCGATGCCAGCCCGTCAGCAGGAACAGTGCCGTACAGGCCACATACAGGTACAGAAAAACTTTGTTCAACATGTAGCGGAAACCCAGGTCGTACTCCTGATGGATGCTTTCATAGAGCCAGTAGTTGCGCATCCCCTGTTTCATCCGTTCGATCCGCTTTTCCGACAAGCCGGTCTTTTCCGGGATCATTTCGCTGAAAGAGACACGGAACGGTACATAATAAATGGGCGGAAGCATACAGAAGATCAGCTGGATAAAATAGTGGTTGATCGCCGCCTCATCAAAGATACGGTAGAAATCGGGAACATACATAATGACCAGGGCGATGGCCGTCAGCGCAGCGCCTATGAGCAGGCAGAATGCGGTGATCTTATGCCCCAGGTACTGGCCGATCCAGGCGCCGACGATGTTAAAAAAGCCGATCCCTATGGAGAAAGCACCGATAAAAGCCAAGATGAGAAAGCCGCTGTTGGGCGCCGGATAGAGGAAAATGCAAAAAAGCATCAGGAGGAGCATGGGAAGAAACAGTACCGTAATGCCAATGAAGCACAGCAGCCCATAGGCTTTTGGATGCTGCTTCTTAAATTCCGCATCGGACTCCCGGGTGAAGAAAAAGGCTGTGGTACCCCAATCCGGCATTTTTGAGTTGAATTTCGGTCGGATTTTCTTTTTGGACATGGTTTTTCCTTCTTTATCGGTTCAGAATTCGGGCGATCAGGGGGCGGTGTACCTTCAGGGCACCTTTGGGGCAGAACTCCTGGCAGCAGAAGCAGCGGATGCACTTCTTTTTGTCGATCTTCGGCTTCTTTTTTACCATGGTAATGGCCTTGGCGGGGCAGAGACGGGCGCAGCGCAGGCAGCCGATGCAGGCATCGGGCTCCTTCAGCTTGGGGCTGGCCTGGAGGGCTTTTTTGGCGATCTTTCCAAAGACCACACCCAATTTCCCCGGCAGGAAGTTCTCAAATTGCAGGCTCTTGTTCTGGGGCGGCAGCACAAAGCCCTCCACGGGGCAGAGCGCTCCCTGCACTGCTACCTCCTCCGCACTCTGAGGGCAGAGGCCACGGTCAAAGGCGGCCTTCAAGGTAGGTACGGCCATGGGCTCTGCGCCGATGAGCTTGGCGCAGACCAGATCCAGCTTGTGGCAGTTCTCCGCCGCTAAAACAGCGCCGATCTTTCGGGGCGTTCCGGCGGTGGGGCCATTGCCC
Organism: Faecousia sp.; assembly: GCA_045592805.1. GTDB lineage: Bacteria > Bacillota > Clostridia > Oscillospirales > Oscillospiraceae > JAZOXB01. The sequence goes on along the minus strand of JAZNVK010000138.1, from coordinate 892 downwards.
TCCATGCCCATAATGGCATCCACCAGATACAGCCGGGGCTTAAAATACTCGTTGAGGTCAATGATCATATCCGCAAAATCCATGGGATTGTGAAAGCGGAAGTGATACTCTGGCTTCATGGTGCCGGGGACGGCGCCGAAAAGGTTCTTGGTGGCAGCGGTCATGGTCATCATGCCGTGGCTCTTCAGCTTGCAGAAGCTGATAATGGCATCGGCATTTTCCAGATAGTCCGTGACGGTAAAGCTCTTGGCCACCTTGGCCTGGGGGAAGAACACGCTCTTCTGCTCAAAATTGCGGTTCAACTCCGCACCGGCAGCCTCCGTCTCTCCCAGACCGCAGACGGCGTACACATGATTCAGTACGGTAGCGTTAAAAAGCTGACCGGGGCTGTCACCGATGACCACATGAGCGCCCTTTTCCTTCAGAAGCCTGGTCAGAGCGGTCAGCAGCACCGGATGGGTGGTGCCGGCCTTCTCCGGCTTCATGGCCTCCACCAGATTAGCCTTGATGACAATGCGCATGCCCTCCTTGACCCAGTCAAGCCCCCCAAAGGGCTCCAGCGCCGCCAAAAGGGCCTGAGTGCAGCCCTCAAGCTCATATTCCTCACAGCGAACAATCGAAACATCGGACATAATGTTCCCTCCCACGGTGTATGAGATAAACGGAAATTTAGGCTATCGGCTTAAAACAGCACGAACCTAGATATTGTATAAGTCCTAAATATTGGACATCCCAAATGATATAATGGCATAGTAAAGGTGGTGCCATTATGTACAAAAAGAAAGCAGCAAGCAAGTCCATCAAGAAAGCTATGAGCTATGCGCAGTTTCTCAAGCGTTTTCCTAACGATAAGGCCTGTGCCGAGTATCTGTACAGCGTTAAGTGGCCCAAG
>JAZNVK010000137.1:0-2466 GCA_045592805.1 Faecousia sp. | reverse complement strand
CCAAGATCTACTTCGACAGCCTCCTGGGCTAATCACCCAACAATCAAAACGCAATAACACAACAAGCGCCGTGGGTCAAATCCCACGGCGCTTCCTCTGTATATAGGCATAAAAACAAGCACCCGAGTAATGATACTTGGGTGCTTGACATGAATTATTTTTCCTTTTCCAGATATTTCAAATACTTGCGATAACGCTCGGCGATAGATCTCAGAACATTAGACTTACGTTCTTCCAGACAATTATTCAAAATATTGGGGCACATGCTGAAGGGGGTACACTCAGGAAGCAGCGGACAGCCATTGCATTTCTCCGCCACTTCAGAGTTGATCACCCAGCGGCGATAGAGAGCCTGATCGGTAATGCCGTCATAGATCGATCCAAAGCCCTCTGTATCGCTCAGATTATGGCACAGGAGGAACTTGCCCTCGGGGCTGACCGTTCTGTGGTGGACATTATTTGAGCCACAGTGATAATACTTATAGCCATTCGTACATGACTTCGGACGGGACATATTATTATCCGCAAGGAATCCGATAAACTCATCGTGGGTATCATTCATCATCTTCGCCTGATCGGAGGTATGGCCTGACTTCCAGGCGCCGCAATCATCAAAGATCTTGGCAGTGTAAACAACCAGACGCTTTTCTCCGGCAAATTCGTTCTTCAAATAGGCAAGCAGATCACGAACACTCTCGATATTCTGCGGGTCGAAATTAATACGGACAGAGACGGTAATCTCATGCTTCAGCAACAGATGGATGTTCTCAATCGTGCGCAGGAAGGGGTTATCATTATTAGCTTTAAAATTCTTACGCCGGTTATGCTCTTCCTCCATGCCGTCCAGGGTAATCTGAACAAATCTGACGTTCCAATCGTTTTTTGCTCGCAGAACAAGTTCCTCTGTAAAGGCATAGCCGTTGCTGGTAATATGAGAGCTGAATTCCTGACCGTGTTCACGGAGCTCGGCAGAAATCTGATCCATCACCGCAACATTGCAAAGAGGTTCGCCGCCGAACCAGTGAATTTTAAGAGGCTCCTTGCCCACATGCTTCAGCATATATTGCGCCAGATCATGAGCGGTCTTTGCATCCATGCTGACAGGGACAAAATCCTTCTCAAAGCAATAAAAACAACGGGCATTACAGGCAGTTGTGGTCAACACGGTATATGAGCGAATGTGTTCTCTGAAGTCCATAGCATGGATCAGTTCATTCACTTCAAGATAACTCTTTTGCTCATCCATTTCGGAGGGAACAAAATAGTAATTTTCAATTAAATAGGTTTGAAGCTCATTACGTTCCGAGGGATCGGAGAGACAGGGACGGGAGGCAACTTCAAACTCCTCCGCCGTGAGGCAAATCATACCTCTGGTAAACAAATTATAGATCAGGATCTTATCATCCTGAGGTAAAGAAATATTATAGATGGAAGGGCGATACTCCCCTTCACGGATTTTCTGGTAACCGATCTTTTCGATGGCTATTGAGATGTTCAGAATGATATCCATAATTTCACCAACCGTAAATCATGTGTTAGAAATGGGGCCACCACAGTACGTGGTGGCCCCTCGCCAAATTAGCGATTAGTCATCGGGGCAGGGACCCTCGACATTGTAGAGGCAGTCGACCTTCCAGCAGTCCTCGGCGCAGTCATCGGCGCACTCGGAGCTGGTGGTGAGGATGTCCTCAACATCGAACTTCTTGACCTCAACATAAGGAGTCTCGAAAGTCTTCATGAACAAAGTCCTCCTTTCTCGAAGAATATGTAAACCTAAAAGGATTACCAAAAGAAATGGGAATTGCGATTAGCCCAGAAGGCTGAGGAAGTAGACCTTGGCAGAGTCGCCGTAGTAGATGCAGTTTCTCACCAGAGCGGCCAGGGCGGCATCGGCGGAGCCGATATTGCTCTTGGCATAGGCTTCAATGCTGTAGCCCACATTCTGGGAGGCAACCTGGTCGCCAACATAAGCCACGAAGTAGTACATATCACGCATGTTGGCGGACTTCACACCGGTGAAGGTCACCTGAATTCTGCCGTCATCCAGATCGGTGAACTGGGTGAGGGTATCGACGACCTCGCCTGCCTCGTTCAGAACCTTGACGGAGGTGATGTCGGCCTTGGTGTAGCCGGAGGCAATGGTCAGCTTGGCATTGATCTCGGTCTTGTCTGCGAAGTTGACGTTGAAGCCCATAGCGGTAACAGCCGTGATCGTGCGGTCGTTATCCACGTAGGTTCTCACGTCGGTCAGCTCTGCGGACAGCTGGGTGCTTGCGTACTGCTGATAGGCATCCAGGCCTGCATTGACCGGCTCATCTGCACGGCGGTCGAAGTGAACCTGTGCAGCTGCACCGTAGTTCAGGCAGACAATAAGCATGGTGAACAGCAAGCCATCCTTGCTGGGGTTATAGGTGTTGAAGCACAGCTCGGCATAAGGCAGGATGGAGTATGCGGCCACAGGGGTGT
>JAZNVK010000136.1:0-3159 GCA_045592805.1 Faecousia sp. | reverse complement strand
AGGGTGCGCAGGATGCAAAGCGTGCTGCTGCCTTTACCAAGATCGCAAAGGAAATGATGGTTGCGGTGAAGGAGGGCGGCGGTGCCACAGATCCTGCCTATAACTCCCGTCTTGCTACCGTCATCACCAAGGCCAAGGCTGCCAATATGCCCAATGACAACATCAAGCGTGTCCTGGACAAGGCTGCCAACGCAGGCTCCGGCGATGCATATGAGTCCATCGTATATGAAGGCTACGGCCCCAACGGCATTGCCGTCATCGTAGAGACCATGACCGACAGCCGCAACCGTACCGCCGGCAATATGCGCCACCACTTCGATAAGTACGGCGGCAAGATGGGCGCCTCCGGCTGTGTCAGCTGGAACTTCAGCAAGAAGGGCGTTCTGGTCATCGACAATGAGGACGAGGACTATGAGGAAGACGTGGTCATGATGGATGCCATGGATGCCGGCTGCGACGATTTCGAGCCGGAAGAGGGCTGCTTCACCATCTACACCGACCCCGACGACTTCAACGCCGTGGCCGATGCCCTGAGCAAGAAGGGCTACTCCTTTGCCTCTGCCCAGATCGAGCAGGTTCCCGGCGAGTATAAGAAGCTGGATAACGAAGAGGATGCCAAGATGATGGAAAAGATGATCGACGCCTTCGAAGACGACGACGACGTCCAGAACGTCTGGCACAACTGGGATCGGGAGTAAGTTCGCAGTTCCAGTCCGCTACCGTAGAACTGCTGGACGCTTTTACCTGATCATAAAAAAGACAAGCTGCATGGGAAATCCGTGCGGCTTGTTTTTTCGCACAGCTGGGCGCTCGTCAGGAGCTTGCCAACCGGAGATATCAGGAGGCGCTGGAGAAGAGCGTGAAAAAATAAGCAAAAGGGGAGCGGAGGGAGATCACCTGCCGCTCTCCTTCTGTTTAGAAGTTTTTACATTCGTCGACGAAATTTTCGGATCTGCTTGACACTTTTCGTGCTATCTTGTATAATGTGGGCATAGCGGATGTATGATGAATTCTGTTTTATCTTAGCGGAAAGTGAGGTATATTACTATGTTTTGTACGAAATGCGGCAATACGCTGCCCGATGATGCCCGTTTTTGCACGGCCTGCGGTGCAGCCATGGCTGCGCCTGCTGTTGCCCCCACAGAAGCACCTGCGACAGCCGACCCTGCGGCAGAACCCGTAGCAGCACCTGAGGTTACCGAGGCTGTGGCAGCACCCGAAGTTGTGGCAGAAGCCCCCGAAGCTGTGGAAGTTCCCACAGAGCCCCTTGCCCCCGAAGCCCAACCCAATGATGAACAAGCGCCTGTAGCGGAGGAAAGCGCAAATTATGCCGCCCCCTCCTGCGTACCCTACACAGAGGATGCACCCGTGGCCCCCGCTCCCAAAAAGGGCAAGAAGAAGCTGATCCTCCTGATCGTCGCCGCAGTTCTCGCCCTGGCGCTGATCGTAGGCGGCGTGATCTTCGCCGTAGCCTACAACTCTCCCGAGGCCAAGCTCGCCCGTGCCTTTGACCGCACCGGTGAAGCGCTGTCCGAAATTACCGCCAAGGCCGAGACCTTCCGCGGAATTCTGAGCAACCTGTCCCGGCTGAAGGACGGCAAGACCGTGGAGCTGGGGATTGAAATTGAGGATCCCAGCATGACTGCCATGGATATTTCTCTTCGCGTGGATCAGGATATGAAGAACAAGCAGCTGTACGTTGATATTAACGGTTCTACTATCGAACCCTACAATTTCAGCATCTATGCGGATCAGGAGCAGCTGATTGCCTCTGTCGATGGGCTGGATACCAATTACAGCCTGCCGCTTGAGAACTTCGGCGAGAAGCTCTATGACTCCGATCTGGGACTTCTCCTGGAGGAGGAGCTGGATCCCGATGTGATGGATATCCTCTATGAGCTGGATATTGATCTCTTCAGAACCAACGATTTCAGCGATATCAAGGAGACCTGCCCCGAGGAGTATGAGGCTTTTGAGGACTCCATTGTCCTTGAGAAGGCCGATGTCCCCATGCCTTGCGATGCTGATTGTGAGGATGTATACTATATCACCTGGGATATGGAAGCCCTGGGCGAGTTGATGGCTGCCTACTATGCTGCCTATGAACACAACACCTTCGGTGCGAATGAAGTGTTGTTCACGGAGGGCAGCGATCCTGAGGAATTGAAGGAAGCGTTCACTGATGTGGAGTTGGAGCTCTATGTCGGTGAGACCGACGGTATGCTTACGGCCTTCTACCTGGAGATCTCTGATGAAGAGGAGACCCACAGTCTTGCCATGGTTCTGGAGGGAAAGGACAATATCTGGGAGGACTTCACCCTCTATGCCGATGATGAAGAAGAGATTGTGGGCGGCTTCACTGCGACCCGCAACGGCTTTGCCCTGTCCATGACCAATGACGGCGATGAGCTGTTGCTGAACTTCGACGATGCCGACGGCGAGCTGACCATTGAGGAAAACGACGAAGAGGTAGCGATCCTGTTCTACAGCGATGAGGACGAGGGTATGTGCATCACTTATGTTTTGCCCAATGCACTGGTAGAGGCAGAGCTGTTCCTCTCCGTTCGTCCTGTGGAGCAGATCGAGAAGCCTGCGGAGGCCATTGATGTGCTGAGCCTCACAGAGGACGAGCTCTATGACCTGTACAGGGAGTTAATGGGCTTCTTCCTCGGATATTGATCGCCATGAGAACTTTGATTAACAGCAATATCTACGCCCCTAAGGGGAAGGTGGCTATTGTAGGCACTTGCCTGGAGCAGATGCAGCTGGAAGCCTTCCGCCAGGTGGAGGCCATGGCAGATCAGGTCTACAGCCTCTGTCTGGAGGAGACCCATATCAATATGGCCATTACCAAGCTGGGCGCCGCCCTGTCCACGGGGCAGATAGAGAAGCTGATCTTTGCCACGGTGGATCGCTCTCCCCACTGCACCCAGATGCACTACATCCGCCACGAGCTGGAGCGCATGATGCCCCTGAATATCCCCGTTGAGGACTATGTGGCGGTGGATGACCGCCTGATCCTCCTGGACGAAGCCACTCTGGAGCTGTCCAAGACCCTGAGCAAGCTCCAGACCATGAAATAAGAAAAAAGAGCTGCCCGACCAAAATCGGGCAGCTCTTGCTTATGCAATTACAGTTCGCAGTTGTTGACGGTTCTGG
>JAZNVK010000135.1:0-8375 GCA_045592805.1 Faecousia sp. | reverse complement strand
CCGCTCTTGTACCAGGCAAAGTAGTTGTTGCCGGAGGTACCGTTCAGAGCCAGATAGCGCTCAGCATCGGAGGCTGCGAAGTGGATGTTGTACAGACCGTCTGCATAGTCCACAGTCAGAGCCAGAGCAGAGTCGGCAGCGACCAGAGTGCCGGAATTGCCGGAGGTCCAGCCAAGGTAATTATTGCCGGAAACGGCTTCAGCGTAGATGCTGTAAGTGCCGTCAGCGTTCAGTTCCAAAACAAAGACCTGATTGGCGACCACATCAGCCTCGGCAATGGAGGCGGGGAGGATGGTCAGACCGGAGTCCACTGCCTGATAACGCTTGTTGGAGGCAGTACCCAGATCGGAGTTCATGTAGAAATAGTTGCCGGAAGAACGGATGCTTGCAATGTAGTAGCGACCCTCATAGCCCTCAGTGGGAGGCGTGGTGGGCTCAGATTCGCCACAGACGGTGCAAACGCCATCTACATAGTTATGGCCGTTCGGTTCGGTGGCATCGCCCTGATAGCTGTCGCCGCAGACGGTGCAGGTGTAGGTGGTGTAGCCGCCTTCCGTGCAGGTGGGCTCGGTGACAACGCCGTTGCCATAGCTGTGACCCAGAGCATCAATGGTAGTGGTACTGACCACTGCGCCGCAATCATCACAGGTCACGGTAGTGGAACCGGTCGCCGTGCAGGTAGGATCCACGGTAGCGGTGGTGGTGTTGCTATGTTCGCAGGCCGAGCCGGTAACGGAAGTGTAGTAGGTGGTGCCGCCCTGACCCTTCACATAGAAGCCCAGAGTCTGGTCAGCGGTGTTGCCGGTGGTGTTGGTATAGCAGCGCCAATCGGGATTGGTACGGTAGACACCAACATAACGGCCGGTGCCGGTATGCTTCAGATAGCCGGAAGCGGAATCGATAACAAAGGTATTAGCAGCATTGGTACCTACACGTACACCGTTGTTGGTGCCGGTGCAGTAGAGCCAGGTATCGGTAGTGCCTTCGGGATAGAAAATGTAGCCGGAGGCATCGCCGTCGATGTTCCACAGAATGGTGGAATCAGGAGTAGCGGCCAGCTTGTCACCGCTGACGGTGACGATGGTTGCGGTGGGGGCAGAGGATGTGCCGTTGGCATTATAGAGAGCATAGACCGTGCCATCGGTGTAGGTCATGGTAACTACGACGGAATCCGTAGCACTGATCTCACGAATATCGGTCAGCACATACTCAGTGGAGCCGCCACCAGCCACTGTATAGCTGTACAGGGGATAGAGGGTAATGGAGGCGGTGGGGGTGTAAACAGTGAAATACTCGGGTTTTTCGGTGACCGCTTCGTTAACGGATGCGGTAGTCCAGCCCAGGAAGGTGTAGCCCTCGGGAGCGGTGACAGTGGGCAGGGTCATCTGGTCGCCTGCATAACCGGTCAGGGAAGAAACACCGCTGACACCGGAGAAACTGACGGTAACAGAGGACTTTGCGGCAAAGTTGATGCGGATGGAGCAATCAGAGGAGGCATCTACCGTGAAGATATTTCCGTTCTGCGTTACGGTTGCAGTGCCGCTCAGGACGGTGTAGCTCTTGGCATAATAGCCTTCCTTGGGGCTGGCAGTGATCACATTGCCGCTGACGGAAACTGTACCGTAGTTGGAGTTGTTGGTAGAAGCAGAGATGGTGTAGTTATTGAAGAGGGTGTATGTAGACTTTACGGTCTGAACGCTGCAAGCACCGTTGCTGCTGCTGCTTCTCTGGCCGGGATAGGTATCCTGATCGGAAACAACCACGGGGAATGCAGCATAAGCTCTGCGGGCGGAGGATTCGGAATAGGAAGAATAATAGGGATCCCACTTGCAGCCTGCGGTGGACTTCATATAGGCCGCTGCGGTGGCAACGGTCTCGCCGGCGATCATTTTGTCCCAGAAGTATTCCTCATACAGGTAGTCGCCGTAGAAGGTAACGGACTGGGAATAACCGTAGACCACAGAAACGCCCTTGTTGCGCAGGGGAGTGCAGAAGCCTTCCGTTGCCATGCCCAGGCAGATGGCCATCCAGAGGAGGCTGCCGGGTGCATTGCCGTTCATATGGTTGGCAAATGCAGTGCCGTCTGCAACATAGTTGCCGTAGGAGTCCTTGTATGCGTGGGGATAGGTGCCAAAATTGCCGGTGACATAGGCGCAGTCGGCAGTGGTCATGCCGGTGCCGGTGGACATACACAGATAGGACGTGTTTGCCTGAGTGACACAATCTGCTTCGCCGGTGCCGTCAGAACCGCCTTCAAAGTAACCCCAGTCGGTATTGCCGTGGGAGTCGAAAATGACAACGCCGCACTTTTCCAGTGCCTGTCCGATGGAAGTAACGGTGGCTGCAGAATCGATCAGACCGTAAGCCTTGCCGCCCAATGCCTGGGCAATGGAGAGCGCTTCCTTGACATACTGGTCAGTGAAGGTGCTGTCCTCGGAGTACATGGGAGCGACCAGACATACGTCCTTGCTGGTGGCGTTGGCATAGCTCCAGGTGGCCAGAGAGCTGGTATTGACAGCCTTGGTAGCTACACGCTGATCGGCCTCGTAGCGATCCTTGGGGAAGTAGCCGCAGGTGATGCCTGTGGTGGTCTGCCAGAAGAAGCCGTCGCCTCTTTCTACCAGAGAACCCTCCACATAGGTTTCGGATTCCTGAACCAGAGCCTTCAGGTCGTCGGAGGCGGCCACATAATCGGCCAGAGTGAGTTCTCCGTCACGTTTTGCGGAGAGGTCGAAATAGGAATCGATGTCGCTGAGAATATCCGCTTCGACAAGCGCATCATCTTCGGCGGTAATGTAGTCAACTTGGGGCATCTCATCTTCAGCAGCGAAGGCCATGGCAGGAAGCAGGGAGAATACCATTGCCAGCATCAGCAGAAGAGCAAGAAGCCGCTTGGTGATGTGTTTCATGCGTTTCGTCTCCTTATTTGTAGATTTGCGTCCTTTTGACGCATCGGGTACTATTTATTATAAACTTTTAGACCGTCAATTACAAGAAAAAAGTGCTAAATAATGCTATAAATTCACCGAAAGTATGGTAACTTTTAACATTTTTGATCAAAGGGTATTATTTGACAAGATGTGGCTCTTTGTGATATAATCTAAATGCTGAAATGGATGATTTCCTCAAGATGGGATGAATACTGTGATGAAGAAATTACTTTGCATCTTCCTGTGCTTTGGGCTGCTGATATCGCTTCTGCCTGCCGCTTCCGCTGCTTATGACAACGGATATGACGGAACTATGGCTGGAGACGGTGCAGGCATTTATGCCCATGGTGTAGATCTCTCTGAATGGCAGGGAGATGAGGTGGACTTTACAAAAATTAAAGAACAGGGCTATTCTTTTGTAATCCTCCGTGCCGGTTTTGCGACAACCATTGACGATTGCTTTGAGGGCAACTATGCAAAGGCGAAGGAAGCGGGACTGGATGTCGGTGTATACCTTTACTCCTACGCGGATAATACGGAGGAAGCAAGGCAGGAGGCAGAGGCATTGCTGAACTGGCTCTCCGGTAAGCAATTGGAATATCCGGTTTACTATGACCTGGAGGATCCGAAATGCCACGGAAATATGAGCGTGGAGCAGCTGACAGAGATTGCTTTTACCTTTTTGGACCTTCTTTCCGCAAAGGGCTGGCTGGTAGGCTTCTATTCCTGTAAAAGCTGGCTGGAGAACAAATTTGATACAGCCGCCATCGGCGCAGACTACGAGTGCTGGATGGCACAGTTTGTGTCCAGCGGTACATACGATATTTATGACCGTTATGACGAAGTTTACGGCATGTGGCAGTACTCCTGCACCGGCACGGTGGATGGCGTTCCCGGCGGTGTGGATATGAATGTTTGCTTCAAGGATTACCCCGGTATTTGCAGGCTGTATGGCTTCAACGGCTATATCGCTTCGGATGAATCTCTGCTGCTCAGAGATGCGGATATTCCGGCTCTTCTGGTTGAAGGGGATCGTCTGGAGGTCTCGGGTAAGATCCTGTCCACACAGGGCGAATTGCAGAACGTAACCGCCGGCATATACAGTCTCGACGGTCAACTGCTGACTGGTCGTTCTATCGGCCCTAATAGTAACAGCTACAGCTTGTCCGATCTGTCTTACGGCATCCGATCGGATGAACTGAAGGAAGGAACATATCTCTTCCGCATCAACGCTTCCAATAGCCATGAGTCGCTTACACTGCTGAATCAGACCTTAGTTGTGTCTAAATCCGGTGTTTTCCTGCAGAATTTGCTTCTGCCGGAGGATCTGAAGGTGGGGCAGAGGATCGAATTTGGGGGTACAGTACTCTGTGCCTCGGAGATCCGGAGCTTGACTATGCTGGTTCTTGACGAATCCGGCACCGAGACCCTGAGACTTCATGCAGAACCTTATGCCTATGACTATGATCTGAGTCAGCTGCTTACTTCGTACAGCAGTCTTCCCATGGGTCAGTATCGGATGCAGTTGGAGATTTTGACAGACAACGCCCTTTATCGGCCACTGGATGAAGACTTCTCCGTTTGGGCGGCAAATGACCCCCTCCGCCTGGAGCTTTTCACTCTGCAATCGGAGTTCTTACCGGGAGAGATCATCGGGCTTAACGGACAGATCATCTCTTATAGCTCGGATATTCGTCAGGTAGATATTGAGATCTCTGACCATCAAGGAGCTTTGATCACGCGTGTCGTTGCGCAACCGCGCACAGACCGTGTCTCCCTGGCAGATTATAATTCGCGTCTGAAGATGGAGGAGCTCCCCATTGGCGTGTACAATATCCGCATTTCCGCTCTGAATGACGGTGGGCCTGCTGTGCTCCATGAACAGCGTTTCCTGATTCGGGAGGATGGATTGGGACTTTGCAGCCCCGATTTCCCCAAGACCATTTATCTGAAGGACGGCGCAGAGATCGGCGGTGTGGTATTCAGCGAGGTTTCTATGCTGCGATATGTGGGCGTTTCTGTCACAGATGCACAGGGAAGGGAAGCTCTGAGTGCGGCCTCTGTCCCCAACAGGGAGATCTTTGACTTGTCTGAGCTGAACGACAGCCTGAGCTTTTCGTCCCTGAGCTGCGGAACTTATACCCTTCGCCTTATTGCAGAGAATGAGAACGGAGGCGCAATTCTCTATCACGCCTCTTTCTACGTGGTGGAACACTTAGATGTTATTACCTGGAGCGAAGAATGTATCGACCCCAGAGATATGGCTTATTCCGCCGCATCGGGCTATTATTTGACGGGGGTACTGCACTCCGCGGAAAGCCCGATCGTTTCTGCCACCGCAGAGATTCTGCTGCCTGACGGAACGACAGCTGTATCAGCGGAATTAACAGGCTTCGGGCAAGACCTGTCTCTTGAGAAGTGTAATGAGCTTCTGCGTTTCTCCGCCCTTCCCGATGGTGACTACATCCTTCGGATTACTGCCCGTAATTCCACAGGAACCTACGAGATGCTGCGTTCTCCCTTTGCTGTGGTCAACTGCGGCCATAGAAATACCCGCTCCGGACAGGTCATACAGGCCGGCTGCAGTTCCTGCGGTGCGGTGCTTGACAGCCGTTGCCTTGACTGTGGGAGAAAAGTTCGCAGCGGTTTTACGATGGAACCCCTTGGTCATCAGGAAACAGAGGGGAGCTGTCCACGTTGCGGCAAGACCGGTTTTGTTTCGGTTCGTGTGGAGCCGCATTCCGGTACTACATCACCCAATGACCGATATGTGCTTGCCTGTACGGACGGAACGTCCTGGTATGCCCTGGCATGGGATGGAACGACCGTAAAGATTCCTGTGTCCGATGATACGGACGACATAACTCTGAACGCAGGGCTTCTGTGGCGCATTGAGTCTCGGGGAGACAGCTGCGTATTACGTAATCCTTTTGGGAAGTTGCTCCATTTAGACAGCACCGGGGTATTTGTCGGAAACGGCTCGGAAAATGCGCTTCTTCACCTGCAACAAACGGAGGGCGGTTTCTCCCTCTGCCTGCAAGATAACGAAAAACGTTGCTTGATATTTGATGGATTCAACTTCTGTACCGGCAGTGATCCTGTCTCCTTTGTGCTTTTTCGGTACGTTCCTGATAAATAATGTAGTTTTTGATAATTCTTGCATTGATTTTGGTAATTCTCTATGGTATTATATAATTTGAGATTGTATGAGTTAATGCGAAGAGGTTATTTATGGCGAAATATAAAATTGCGGATCTTGTAATACGAATGGATACATTCGGTCGGACGGCACGTCAGGCTGCCTCCTATATGGTCGATCCTGATACACCCCATGACTTTACCATTTTTTCTGAGCGGGCAGAGCTGATGGAGAAGTGTCCCCATTTATCAGAGGATGAATGTGAGTATATGTCCACCTGTGGTCGCTTCTATCGTGTGCTGCCCCTGTTTGACGGAATTATGCTCCACTCCTCCTGTGTCGTTGTGGACGATCGCGCGTACCTGTTTACCGCTCCCTCCGGCACCGGAAAATCCACGCACACGGAACTCTGGTTAAAGCTCTTCGGAGACCGCGCCTATATTCTCAATGATGATAAACCTGCCATTCGTATTATAGACGATAAAGTCTATGTCTACGGTTCGCCCTGGAGCGGAAAGCATGATATTCAGCGTAATGCACGGGCGGAATTGGGCGGTATCGCAATCCTACGGCGCGGTAAGGAGAATATGATACGCCCCATGGACCCTTCCAGGGCGGTCTATGAGCTGATGTCCCAGACCGTCCGCAATAACTCCTTTAAGCCGATGGAGAAGTGCCTGGAAACCATCGGAAGGATCATCTCAACGGGAAAAGTCTATGAGCTTTTCTGCAATACAGATATTTCAGCTGCAAAGCTGTCTTATGAAACAATGAGCGAAATGAGGTTCACTTATGAAGATTAAAGAAGGTTTTGTCCTGCGTTCCATTGCCGGTTCCAATATTGTGGTTCCTGTTGGAACAGCTGCCGTTGATTTTAACGGCATGATTACCCTGAACGACTCCGGTGCATTCCTGTGGAAGGTGTTGGAGCAGGAGTCCGATATTGATGGTATGGTATCAGCGCTCCTTGCTGAGTACGATGTGGATGAACAGACCGCAAGAAAGTGCTCTGAGGACTATGTTGCCAAGCTGAATGAGGCAGGTTGCCTTGAGTGTTAAGGTTCATCTTGCTGATTTTTATCCCCTGATTCAGGAGAAACTGGATCAGGGCGGCACTTTTTCTCTTACGGTTACGGGACAGAGCATGTATCCCTTCATCCTGGGCAATCGGGATCAGGTTACGCTCTCTTCTGTTCCGGAGAAGTTAAAGAAAAACGATCTTCCTTTCTACCGTAGGGCCAATGGACAGTTTGTGCTTCATCGTATCGTCAAAGTGGAGAAGGACGGTACCTATACCTGTTGCGGTGACCATCAGTGGTGGCGTGAAAAGGGGCTGAAACATGAGCAGATGATCGGTCTTGCCACCGCCTATGTTCGTAAAGGGAAACCTCTTACCAACCGAAACATTCTGTATCGCTGTTACCGCACTGTCTGGACCTGGGTTTTGCCCTGGAGAAAGTATATTTTTGCAATATATAGCAATACAATTGCCCGACTGAAGAAGAGAAAATCTTCTTGAAGTCGGGATAAAGGTGCTTGTGCGCCTTTAAGGAGAATTATAGATAGATAGTTGAGGGAAATAACATGATTCGAGGTTCTACGGACAAGCTCATTAAGCTCAGCAGAGTATTACTGCTTGTTTTTATCGATATTTGCCTCATTATTGTCGCAGCAATATTGGCGCTTTGGATCAGAATGGACTTTAGCGTAACTGCGGTCATTTCAGAGGGGTATTTTGATCATTGGATGCTCAATACGCTTCTCTTTGTGATTATTACGATTCTGGTGTTTATCCCGCTGAAACTCTATAACAGTTTGTGGGAATTTGCCGGGATGGAAGAACTGTTCCATATAATTTTCGCAGGAGTCCTTGTCTGTATCATTCAGGCGGTCCTGATCTTTACGGATGTTCTTTTTTTGCCCCGGAGCTTTCCTTTGATAAATGCGTTTCTTCTGATTTTCATGATTTCTTTGTCCCGTTTTTCTTATCGTTTCTTCCGGGATGTCCATAGGAAGAATCGAGTCAACGATAGAAAGAAGAGAACCATGCTGATTGGAGCCGGCAGCGCCGGTATCCTGGTGCTTCGCGAGTTTCAGACCAGTGAGAATTCCCAGAATTCCATCGTCTGCATTGTTGATGATGATACGAGTAAAGTTGGCCGCTATTTAAAGAATGTCAAGATCTGCGGTACCCGTAAAGATATTGTCCACCTTGCTGAAAAGTTCAAAGTGGAAGAGATTGTCTTTGCAATTCCCGCTGCGCCCATCAAGGAACGTAAGGCAATAAGTCGGATCGTAGCCATGTC
>JAZNVK010000134.1:0-7866 GCA_045592805.1 Faecousia sp. | reverse complement strand
TCATCAGATCGCTTACAATCTGATCCCCCAGATCGGCGGCGAGCAGTTTGAAGGCTACACCAGCGAAGAAATGAAGATGCAGAATGAAGGCCGCAAGATCATGCACCTGCCGGAGCTGAAGGTCTCCTGCACCTGCGTCCGTGTGCCTGTGGTACGCAGCCACTCCATCTCCGTGCAGCTGCGCTTTGACCGTAGCGTCACCGTGGAAGAGGCCCGTGCCGCCATTGCCGCCGCCCCCGGCTGCCGCCTGGTGGATGACCTGCAGAACAAGCAGTACCCCATGCCCCTGGAGACCAGTGACCAGGATATCGTCTTCGTGGGACGTATCCGCAAGGATCTCACCGACGACAAGGGTCTGTGCCTCTGGTGCTGCGGCGACCAGGTGCGCAAAGGCGCCGCCACCAACGCCGTCCAGATCGCTGAGCTGCTGGTGGAAAAGTAAAATCAAACAAGCAATGTTCTGCACACCGCAACGGATCTGCAGGGCGTTTTTATAGGTATCGGCTCCACCGATGAGATATAATAGAGTCAAATAGATGTTTCTCGACCTGTTTGCTTCCGTCTAAATCCACCTTTTCAATAGAGGAACAGGCTTCAGAAAAGCCATGTCATTGCGAGGAGGGCGTAAGCCCGACGTGGCAATCCGGTTCCCTAAATGTTTCGAATATATGGGAATTTAGCATAAAACGGAAGTTTTTAGGGATGCGGATTGCCACGGCCACAAGTGGCCTCGCAATGACAATGCGTAATTTGATGCCTTACTCATAGCCTGAAAATCCTCCCGATACGGGTGACTTTGGCTACGGCGAACTGTTCGACAATTTTCTGTTTGACGGGCTAAATATTCCAAATCCGTGCCGGAGGCACACCTCAGATTTTAGTCCTTAGTTCTTAGTTGTTAGTTCCTAAACAAACCGGCAAATTTCTGCTTGACTTTCTGTGTGCAGGGCGTTTTTCCTCTAATGAGTATTTGTATGAGTATTTATTAAGTTACTTAGCGCTAAATGTGGGCGGTTTACATAATTCTATTATGGTAAATTCGCAGGGCTGTTGTGGTTGCATACTCATCGACAGTGCCACGGGCAGGATGTATCCTGCCCCTACGGATTCTGACGATAATGCGTTTGACGTCGAGAGTGCCACGGGCGATTAATAATCGCCCCTACGGATTCATACGGCGGTGCGGTGGGTTTCGGCGCGCTCGGTGATCGCGCCCTACGGGTTGTTCTATCAATTTTCAACTTTCAATTCTCAATTGCCAATTGTCAATTTCCGTTCTGTCCATGGGTACGAAAAATCTCCGCTGACCTTTTGGGTCAGCGGAGATGCTTGTTTCATTACGCTCTTTCGTAAAGCTCTGCCAGGTGGCGGATCTTTTTGGCCAGTTCGTCGGTGAGCTGGCCGGGCTGCAAACGCCAGCTCCAGTTCTTGGTGCTCAGGAGGCCGGGCTCGTTCATGCGGCTCTCGGCGCCCAGCTCCAGATAGTCCTGAATCTGGGCGATGAAGGTATCGGCCACGCTGGACATACCGGCACGGAGGATGCCCCAGAGGATCTGGTCATTGCGCTCCAGACCCAGATAGTCACGGACATAGGCCAGAATTTCCTCGTCCTGACCCTGAAGCCACTGCACCAGGGTCTCGTTGTCGTGGGTGCCGGAGTAGCAGATGGCATTGGTCTCGTAGCGGTGGGGCAGATAGTTACTGGCCTCACGGGGGTCAAAGGCGAACTCCAGGATCTTCATACCGGGGTAGCCGGAGGCCTTCTGCAGCTGGATGACCTCGGGTGTCAGGAAGCCCAGGTCTTCCGCAATGAGCTTCAGATCCCAGAAGCTGCCCTTCAGGGCGTTGATAAAGTCATGGGAGGGGCCGGGAACCCAGTGGCCGTTACGGGCGGTGGCGTCGCCGTAGGGTACGAACCAGTAGCTCTCCAGGCCACGGAAATGGTCGATGCGGATCACGTCAAAGAGCTTGGAGGCGGCGGCGATGCGGCTCTTCCACCAGCTATAGCCGTCCTGACGCATCTTATCCCAGTCGTAGAGGGGGTTGCCCCAGAGCTGGCCGTCAGCGGAGAAGCAATCGGGGGGGCAGCCCGCAACGCCCACAGGCTTGCGGTTCTCGTCCAGCTGGAAGAGATGGGAATTTGCCCAGGTGTCGCAGGAGTCAAAGGGTACGTAGATGGGCAGGTCGCCAATGATCTGAATGCCCAGGGAGTGGACGTAGTTGCGCAGATCGTTCCACTGGCGGTAGAAGAGGAACTGGAGGAAGATGAAGAAATTCATATCCTCTGCCAGAACGGTGGCGTAGCTGTCGCAGGCGCCGGGGTGGCGCAGACGGATCTCCTCGGGCCAGTTGTCCCAGGAC
This sequence comes from Faecousia sp., assembly GCA_045592805.1. Taxonomy (GTDB): domain Bacteria; phylum Bacillota; class Clostridia; order Oscillospirales; family Oscillospiraceae; genus JAZOXB01. The sequence continues at coordinate 5,505 of JAZNVK010000134.1, read as the reverse complement.
TCCATATTGCGGCTGCGCTTCAGTGCCATAAAGAGGGCATAGTCCTCCAGCCAGGGATTTTCCCGACGGAACTGCCGCACTGCCTCATCGTAGCGGTCTCTGCCACGGAGATATACCTTGTACAGCAGGTCAAAACGGACGTAGAACTGGAAGCCGTAGTCCACACGCTCTTCGGAGCAGGACCAGTCGATGGCATCCAGCTCCTCCTGCTCCAGAAGACCGTCCTCACGCAGGAGATCCAGGTCGATGAAGTAGGGATTACCGGCACAGGTGCTGAAGGATTGATAGGGGCTGTCACCATAGCTGGTGGGGCCGATGGGCAGGATCTGCCAGTATTTCTGGCCTGCCGCCTTCAGGAAATCCGCAAATTCGTAAGCTGCCTTGCCCAGGGTGCCGATGCCGTAGGGCGAGGGCAGAGAGGAGATGTGCAATAAAATGCCGCTTGCTCTCATAGTTTTTCAATCCTTCCTTGCAACGCTGGCGTTGATCACCAGCTCATAGGGTACTTTTTCGTGGGAAGCGGGGCTGTGCTTTTCGATGCCCTCCAGCAGGAGGCGCAGGCCACGCTTTGCCAGAAGATCTGCCTGCTGACCAATGGTGGTCAGCTTGGGAATGTAATAATTGCCCATCTCGATGCCGTCATAGCCGATAACGGACACGTCCTCCGGCACACGGAGTCCCAGATCCGTCAGACCACGGATGGCACCGATCGCCATAACGTCGGACATGGCGAAGATGGCGCTGACATTGTGGCGCTCCAGCAGCTCCTGGGCTGCCCGATAGCCGCCCTCCATAGAGAAGGGAGACCGGACACAGTAGTCCGCCCACAGGGACAGACCCCGCTCTTCGTAGGCACGGCAGCAGCCCTCATAACGGCGGCGGCTGGGGCCGGAGCAGGTGATATCACCGCTGATGATGCCGATGCGGTCATGTCCCATGGAGAACAGATGCTCAATGGCGCACTGCGCCGCCGCAGCGTCATCGGTGGTGACGGAGGAGAGGTTGTGGAATTCCAGCTCGGAGGCATCGGAGGTCAGAAGCACCGAGGGCAGACGGATATTCTCAAAGCTGCGGGCAAAGAGACGGTCGTCGCCGCCCAGGAACAGAATTCCCTGGGGCTTTACTTCCTGCACCCGTCGGATGGCACGCTGCACCGCATCCTCCTTCTCATCCACGTAGTCCACCGTCAGGGAGTAGTGGGACAGGGAGAGCTCGCCCTGGATATGCTCGATCATATGGGCAAAGAGCTCGTTGGAGGTACCGGTGACCATGACCAGGATGCCTTCGCCATACTGCTGCTTCAGATGCTTGGCGTTCGTATTGAGCTGGAAGCCGCTTTTTTTCACGTGCTCCAGAATGATCTTGCGAGCCTTGTCGCTCACATTGGGTTGGTCGTTGAGCACACGGGAGATGGTGCCGACGGAGTAGCCGGTCTCCCGTGCCAGATCTTTAATGGTCATAATACATCCTTCCTGCCCCGCAAAATTTGAAGCAGCTATTCTATGTTACAGTTGGAAACGTTCCAATGTGGATTAGGATATAGTATAACTCTTTTTTGGACAATTTGCAACAATTTTTAGGAAAATAATAAATTTTTTTAGAAGTTTAGCCCTTTACCGCACCGGCTGCCACGCCCTTGATGATATGCTTCTGGCAGAAGAGGTAGACGATGATAATGGGCAGGATGCTGAACATCATCACCGCCATGGTAGCGCCCAGGTCTACGGTGCCGTAGCTGCCCTGGAGGTACTGCACATGGATGGGGATGGTCTTGTACTTATTGATATCCAGAACCAGGTAAGGCAGGAGGTAGTCGTTCCAGACCCACATAACTTCCAGGATGCCAACGGAGATCAGGGTGGGCTTCAGCATGGGCAGCACCACGGAGAAGAAGGTGCGCAGAGGGCCGCAGCCGTCGATGGCAGCTGCCTCCTCGATCTCCAGGGGCAGACTCTTGACAAAGCCGGTGAACATGAAGATGGCAAGACCCGCGCCAAAGCCTACGTAGATAATGGGAATGGTCCAGGGGGTATTCAGCTTCAGCTGGGTTGCCACGGTGACCAGGGGGAACATGACCATCTGGAAGGGGACGATCATGGAGAAAACGCAGCCGAAGTAGAAGATCTTGGAGAACTTGCCGCCCACACGGGAGATGTACCAGGCAGCCATGGAGGTGGTCAGGAGGATCAGCACCACGGAGACCACGGTGATCAAAAGGCTGTAGACCAGGGACTTCCAGAAGGGATAGTTGCCGAAGGTCATGCCCTTGATGTAGTTGTCGAAGCCCATGAAGGTATCCTCATTGGGCAGGGCGAAGGTGTCGGTATTGATGGAGCCGTTCTCCTTAAAGGAGTTGATGGCAACCATGACAATGGGCATGACATACATCACGCAGACCAGAGCGAAGAGGATGGAGATAATGGTTCCCCATACGTCCACTTTTTTCTTTTTCTTCAGGGGCGTGCTCATTGCTGCACCTCCTTTTTACGGGTAGAGACCAGCTGCAGGACAGCCAGAGTGCCAACCAGCAGGAAGAACAGCACGGCCTCGGCCTGTGCCACGCCCTTCCAGTTGTTGTTGATGGCGTTGGTGTTGTAGATGTGAAGCGCCAGCATCTCGGTCTTGAGGATCTGGCTGGTGCCCTCGTAGACCATGGGAGAGCCGCCGGTGAGGGCCAGGTTCTGGTCAAAGAGCTTGAAGGAGTTGGTCAGGGTCAGGAAGACACAGATGGTGATGGAGGGCATGACATTGGGAATGGTCACCTGCCAAAGGGTCTGCCACTTGTTGGCGCCGTCGATCTTGGCGGCCTCCATCATGTCCTCCGGCACTGCCTGCAGACCTGCGATGTAAATGATCATCATATAGCCGATCTGCTGCCAGGCCACCAGGATCACCAGACCCCAGAAGCCGTAGGTGGAGTTGGTGAGCATGGGCTCCCAGTTGATGCCCCGGAGAATGGCGTCGAAGATCAGCTTCCAGATATAGCCCAGGACAATGCCGCCGATGAGGTTGGGCATGAAGAAGACCGTACGGAAGATGTTGCTGCCCTTGAGCTTCTGGGTCAGGGCATAGGCCAGGGCGAAGGCCAGCACGTTGATCAGGACAATGGACACGATGGCATAGAGGGTGGTAAAGCCGAAGGCGTTCATGAAGCCCTTGTCGTTAAAAGCCTTGACATAGTTCTCGATGCCGTTCCAGTGGAAGTCCACGGGAGAGGTGAATTTACAGAAGGAGCGGTACAGACCCATAATGAAGGGGTACAGGAAACCGATGCAGAAGGCCACCAGGGCCGGCAGCACAAAAATGGGAAAACAACGCTGAATGGGTCTGCGCAGCAGCTTGCTGTTCAGCGCTGTGGGATCATATTTGCGAATTTTCTTCTTTTTCATAAGCTGCATATCCTTTTTTCAGAAATCAGGCATTTGGAGGAGTGAACATGGTAAAACCACGCATAGGGCGTGCGATGATCGCACGCCCTATGGAACAGGTTTTCAGGAATTAGCCGTTCTGAGCAGCCCACTGGGTGGCCCAGCCGTTTACGAATGCGGTCTCCACAGCGGCCCAGTCGCCGGTGCCTGCGGAGTAAGCGATCAGAGCGTCAACAACACCCTGTCTCCAAGCGTCGACATTGGGAGTGTAGTTGAAAGCCCAGGTCACAGTGTACTTGCCCTCAGCCATCAGAGCGTTGGCATCGTTGAAGAACACGTTGGAGGATTCCTTGGCAGCCTTGAAGGGGATGGGGCCGAACTGCTCAGCCATCATCGTGGTGCCCTCGTCGGAGGTGACAACCCACTTCAGGAACTCCAGGGTAGCCTTCTGGTCGGCCTCGGAAGCCTTGGCGTTGACAGCCCAGCAGTTCTCGGTGCCGCAGCACAGACCTGCGTTAGCCTGGTCGGGAGCGCCGCAGTAGATGGGGATCATGGTCATGTTGGTGACACCGGCCTCGGTCAGACCGGCGTACTCCCAAGTACCCTGCTGATGGAACACAGCCTCGCCATTGACAAACTCAGCCTTGGACTGGTCGCCGGTAGCAGCAGCCAGCTCGGTGGGAGCGACGGTAGCGTTGTTGATGTACAGATCCCAAATGTTCTTGTAGTAGCCCAGAGCTTCGCCGGTGATGGTGGCGGAGTCAGCGTTGACGCCTTCGTAGTACAGAGGCATGTTGGCCAGGTGGCCGGAGAATCTCCAGGAAGAGGAGCTGTCCAGACCGGCAGAGGTGAAGGCGGAGAAGCCCAGCTCGTCCTTACGGGCAGTGATGTCTTCAACGATGGTCTTCAGGGAAGCGAAGTCCTTGATGTCGGCAACGGAGTAGCCGGCCTTGGCCAGCAGGTCGTTGTTGACGATGATGCCGAAAGCTTCGTAGCAGTAGCCGGCGGCATAGGTCTTGCCATCCTCGCCCTTCAGGTTGAAGTCAGAGGTGGTCATTTCGTTCAGGAAGTCGGTGCCGTCGAGAGCCAGGCAGTAGTCCTTCCAGGTCTCCAGACCGGCCAGGTTGCCGCACTGGAACAGGGTGGGCATGTCTTCCTTGGTCATCTCAGCGGTGAGGGTGTCGGAATAGGTGCCGGAAGCAGCGGTAACGACCTTAACTTCCACACCGGTCTGCTGGGTGTACAGAGTTGCCAGTTCCTGCCAAGCTTCGTCAGCTTCGGGCTTGAAGTTCAGGAAATAGACAGAACCCTTGTCCTCTTCCTTGGAGCAGCCGGCAAACAGGCAGGCTACCATGCACAGAACGAGGAGCATTGCGATGATCTTCTTCATATTCATTCCTCCATAGATTTTTTGTAAGGTTCGGAACCTTACATTGATGTAATCAAGCTGGAAACGTTTCCAACTTACAGAATATAGTATACTCCGTTTTTTCTGGATTTTCAATGGATTTTTGAACAAACCAGGAAAATTTGCCCATTTGCATAATTTTCCCCGATGAATTTGTGGAATGTGACGATATTGGTTGAGGGAGAAAAGAGGAAGGAGGAAAGTTGATGAATGAGTAGGAGCAGGATACAGCCTGCCCGTGCCACTGCCGAGCCGGTGAATGACGAATAGTGAATGGTGAATGATGGTGGTATCGGCTCCGCCGATGGGATTTGAAATAGAGTCAAATAGATGTTTATCGGTCTGTTTGCCTGCACCATCGATCAATGATCTCCCCCTTTGAAGGGGGACACAGGGGGTTGCTGCTGGCACTATCGTCAAATAGATGTTTATCGGTCTGTCGTCTGCTGTATCAAGTCTGTCATTGCGAACCAGTGCGCACACTGGTGTGGCAATCCGTTCTCCTTTGGCACCGCCGTCAAATAGATGTTTATCGAACTGTTGGCTGCACCGCCAATCAACGACCTCCCCCTTTCAAGGGGGACACAGGGGGTTGCTGCTGGCACTATCGTCAAATAGATGCTTCTCGGTCTGTCGTCTGCTGTATCAAGTCTGTCATTGCGAACCAGTGCGCACACTGGTGTGGCAATCCGTTCTCCTTTGGCACTACCGTCAAATAGATGTTTATCG